>JBMOLK010000209.1:0-57271 GCA_049325575.1 Bacillota bacterium
TGCTTTCTTCTATGAACTATACTAGTGTCATTTAAGTTTTCGTAGCCATAATCTAAATGAAATTCACCACTTCGCTGAAGAATAAAAGTCATATTGGTCCATCTCTTTTGATTATTGTTTTCGAATTCATTGTTTAATTCCTCTGCAAAGCTTGTGAGCTTTAATTCTTCAAGTTTCAACGTATTTTCATCAACAGAATACTTCTCAGCAATATCTCCAAACTGCACTAGATTGCCACTATCTGCTTCATAAAAACAGTAATAGTGATTTACAACTCCTGGCTCAATCTCAACATAAAACAAGATCTTGCTCCATTCAGTCGGAATAATCTGATTTAACTTATTAGCAATTTCTGAATATAGAAGCTCACTTTTTGATGTATCCATTTATTAACCTCACACATGCATACTCATACTCTATAAGCCTAGGTACTTCTTTTCCCATTGCTGTCTCCTAATGGTAATATCTGTTTCTTCAATATTATCATACCCATAATCGATTTTAAATTCTCCATCACTTGATAATACAAAAGTCATTGCGGTCCACATTTTTTGGTTACAGTCAACAAATTCTTTATTCATCTGGCGTATAAGTTTTGTTAACCCTAAACTCTTCCGATTAAATTCACTTCTTTCTATCTGATATGTTGTAGGGATATCACCAAACTGAATAGCTTTTCCAGTATCCTCCTCGATAAAATAGTGCACCTCAGTTACAACGCCAGGAAGTATCTCCGCATATAGTAGAACCTTGCTCCATTTAGTTGGTATTAACTCAATTGCCTTTTGTGCAATTTGAGAATATAGTGATTCAATTTTTTCATTCATCTTATAAACCTCCACCAGCAATATTTTCAAATGTAACTTTTGTATATTTTCCATCTATAAAGTACTCGATAATAAAATCTGTAGGTCTCTGTGAAACGCCATCATATATTGCCTCAATATTAACAGTTACTTCACGTCCGGCAGCTAGCGCTTCAGCCCACGTATTTTCCATTGCCTTCCAAGCGCCTCTATTTAGATTTGAATCCATAGGAACAAGATTATCCAAGTTCCCTGAACCAAAAAATCTAGTAGCAATTAAATGACCTCCATCATCGGTGGCAAGCCTGTCTAATCTACCTGCTACCCTCTGAGCATAATCATTTCTAGGTGCATCCTGAAGAGTCAATTTACCTTGAGCTGTTTTTAGATTCCCCAAGCTATCAGTGGTATACGTATAACCATTACTCATATAAGTTACATCTGGCTTTAACGCTTTTATTCTACCATTTTTAGTATATTGTTGTCCATTAATTAATATTTCTTGGGCATCATCTACTAAATCCCCGGCAGTTTCTGACCACTTGCTTTCTACAAAATCATCCCATCTATCCAAAGACAATGCATCAGCATCTTTTACCAGGTTTGCTTCATCAAATCGCGCTCTTCCCAGACCAGGCAATTCTAGTTCTATTACACCATTTGCCCTTGAGTAAGCTCCCGGTATTATTTTATTTAGTTCATCGGTAGAAGTTTTTATTGCTGTGCGTATTTCTGGAATAGCCTTAGCCATACCCTCAGCAAATTCTTTGCTCACTATACCAAACTTTTCAAAATCGGAGGGTTTTACACCCAAATCGTCTAATTTACTAATCAAACCTGGTTCAATTCCGTTCTTCATTGCCTTTATGGCATTATCACCATACTTGATAGCACTTTGAACAGCTTCATCACCATATTTTGCTACATTTCCAATCAGATCATCACCATATCGGGTTATTGCTGTTAAACCATCTTGCCCATATTTGGTAATGTTTCTTATCGCATCATCTCCATACTTTGTAATCGCAACAACTGCATCTGTACCATACTTATTAATTGTATTCATTGCATCAGGACCATATTTCTTAATAGCCCTTACAGCATCTCCGCCATGGTTTGTTATAGCCTTGACAGCATCATCACCGTATGTCTTGATAAGCTGTAGCGCATCATCCCCATAATTCTTTATTGCATTTGCTGCATCAGGTCCATAATTTTTAACTGCATTCACCGCATCAGGGCCGTATCTTGATGCAACCTCGGCTACATCATCACCATATTTTGCAGCCAATTCCGCTATTTCATCCATTGAGTTTTTGACACCTTTGAATAGTTCCTTTATTCCCGGAACTATTAATCCCAATACCTTAAATACCCCAGCAAAGGCTATATTCATTAAAAGGTCACCCATCAGCTGGCTTGCATACTTGTATTGGCCTGTCTGCCAATAAGATATGATGGTATCGAGCGTCATTATAATGTTTATTACACTGATTACATACAGTGAGAAGAAGAAGATCATTGCTAATGGGCTGGCCGCTGCAAGGAATGCACTTGCTATCATTACCGTATCAAAAATCGCCCATGCTAGTGCCGCTAATCCAACAAGTGTTACTAAAACATTAACAGCTGCTGAACCACCAGCGAGTCCGCCACTTATCATATATCCTGCCGCACCAGTTTCGGGGTCCATAACGACATATCCAGAACCCTGCCAGTTATAATACCTGATTTCCTTCTGCGGTATGGTTACTATTTTACCACTGTTTACTGCATTTGTAATGTCTGTTTTAACAGAATTTGAAACATTTAATTCATTCAGCTTTTCAATATTACCTTTGCTGATGGTATAAATCGGAATTCCTCTGCTGCTTGCTTCTGTCAAAATCTTGATTGACGAGACAGATGGAAGCTGGAATACCTGCTCGTGAATTCCATGTTCCATTGCAGAGCCTAATGCTCCGGTATTCATCATAAATCCGATTTCATTTTGCTTCTTGCCTTCCAAGCTGGTAACACCAAATACGTCGTGGTCAACATCTATAAAGAATGACCCACCGTTTACTTCAACAGGTGTATAGAACATATATTTAACGTTTGGTCTATAGCCTGTCATCGCTTCACTGACCTGACGGGTTGATTCAACTTTCATAGCCTCTGCAATTACAGAATTAAATGCATCAAGTTGTCCGAAATATGCCTTACCTACACTGTTTAGGATTTCTCCCATTACCTCATCGGTGTATATGCTTGCTTCAGTTGCTGTATTTTTTACTTCCTGTATTCTGTTCTTTATTGCATCAAGTTCCTTGACATCAATCTTGTCATAGTCAAAGGATATGCTGTATATACCTCCAACAGTTACCGGATTTTCTACATTTTCTACCAGTCTGCCTACATGTCCCATGGCTATAGTAAATTGTTGCCTGTTTCCGAAGCCTACAGCCTTGCCTTCAGCTATAACCTGACCGTCTGCCTTCATTTGCGGTTTTAGTTCTATCATGTAAGCAGGTGTTTTAAAGAGCCCGCCATAGTTGTTTATGATAGCGGCATCCTCCTGAGTTGCAGGAACCCATGACAGGGTAATTCTCTTTCCATATAATTCAACCGCTTTAAACTGCACATTGAAATCATCACTACCAGCAAAATTAAGGTTGAATGGGTCATTTCCTTTTATGGAAAAACCTATCTTTTCACTGCTCTTGTCTGGCACAGTATTAGTTTCAGAAAGAACCGTTACAGTTTTATATGGAAGAGTGAGCGGGAGCAAGCCTAAATTCTCAGGCTTAATTTTTTTGCCACCCATTAGCCTCTTTGTATCTTTGTCTGTAAGATTATTTTGATCAATATATGCTTGAAGCTTCTCGTTGGCGGCATTCATCAGGTTCTGCATTTTTTCTGTATTAACATTTGTAATACTGTCCCCAGTTCTGTCCCCTTCAACTTTGAATGCTTCAAGAATTTGTTCATCTGTAAGTCCTGTAATTGCTTTAATATCCAGCGCTGCTTCATTCGAGTATTGTTTAAAGCTTGGGTCAAGCGGCACCCATACTTTTTGCCCCTTCATTTCTCCAGCGCCACGATAGTTCTCATATGGCACATATGCTTCCACCCAGGTGTGTTCAACTCTTGTAGCAACTATTGTACCACCTGATACAACCGACACTGTTGGTGTACCAAGCATACCTAAAACTCTGACTGCTGCTTCAGGAGTTTTGGCTCCTGTCCAGCCTATTACTTTTTCAATAGGCACTTCAACTGTTCCTGTTACGTATCTTGATGGAATGCCTTTATACCTAAGCATTGCAATTAACAATGATGCTTGGTCATAATCATTACCGTTTAATTGATTAAGTGTACCAATAGCACCCTTTCTTGAACCGTAATATGGTTCAAAATCAATGTTGTTTCTTACATACTCATATATTTTCACAGGTGTTTTAAGCGAATCAGCCAAGTCTTTTATTTCTTGAGTCCATTTCGCTTCAGCAGTTTCTGCCAAGTCAGCATCAACAGGTGTTCTTGGTAAAACCGCTTCAGCAGATGCTACTTGAGTACCCGAATATGCAGGGGTGACTCCTGCTCCAATCGCTGGTTCTGGCGGAGTAACATTTGCATTGTTGTGCGGAAGAGTACCTAGGGGTTGTTGTGGCTGCTCAGGGTTAAGTACATTTTCTATCTCTTGAAGTTTATTCTTCAGAGCTTCTCTATCTGTACCTTTTAATTCTTTTGCTAGGTCTGCCAATTCTTCGAGCTTGTCAAAAAGTGATGAAAAATTATTAAACTTAGAGTCCAATTCATTTTTCAGCTTGTTGTGTTTTTGCTTTGCATTCCCGGCATTTAACCTATCAAGGGTTTTGCTGTTACCATCAAGCTCTTTCTGAATGGACTTTTCAATGTCCTTAAGAGCCTTTTTTGTATCTTTGATATTTTCTTTTAGCACTTTCAAATCCTGCTTTTCTATCGATATCTCCATTGTATCAATGTATTTAAGCAGAACTTCCACAAAATTTCCAAGCGTAGTTGCAGCAGTAGGACTGTCATATTTTATATTTGCCTTTGTCTGCTTTATGTTTTCAATTGACTTTGCATAAGCCAATTGCTGTGTTGGTAGCCCAAAGGTTACCGTAAAAGCCACCAACACAAGAATCGCTATGTATTTAATCGATTTCTTAAAAGTCATTTCTAGATTCCTCCATCTTTTTTTATAAGCGGGTTACTTTTACTTCAACAGAGTCAAACTTCAACATACCATTTGGTGTTCCATAGAGTGAGTCTACTGACACAGAGTATTGCCCTGCTGCCTGTGGAAGCTTCAAAATAACTCTGAAGGTGTATTCCTGTCCTTTTACTGCTTCAAAGTTCCAAGCATTTGCATCAGGTGAAAGCCATACTATCTCTGCACCTTGAGGGATATTCAGCTTGATTTCTGCTCCTATGGCAGTATTGGCTTTTACTTTCACCTCAAGTTCAGTGTAGCCATTATCTACTTCGCTTGCAGGTGCAGTAAGTTCAACAGCTTTCTTCAATACACTTTCTATGTCACCAGTACAGCTTCCAATGTCAAATGCAAATAATAGACTCTTACCGTTCTGGTATTTATAGGTTACAACTCCGGGTGAAGCACCCTTCTTGCTGTTTAATACCGCAAGCTGTTGGCCTCCGTCAAGATTCAGATTCCGTGCCTTGCCTGTACCGGAAAGTGTCAACTTGCCAAATACAGAATCAGCAGAGAAATTTACTGTGAAATCATGTGGAGTAGTACTACCATTAAACTTCACACCAAACAAACCAAGATTTTTCAGATTATCCCCATTGGCATCCCTTGATGCTATAATTCCCTTCCCTTTTGCTACTTCGGCAGCCAGTTCCTTGTCATCATTTCCGGTGAGCGGTTTCTTGCTGTCAAGCAGCATATATAGGTTATATTTGCCTGTCCTTAATTCAGCCATGAAAGCTTCTCTGGTATTTACAGTCTTGTAATACACCTTCATACCTTCAAGGGTCTTCTTTGCAAGGTCAATATTACCCTGACTTTCTGCCCACACCAGCACTCTTGGACGAACAACCTGATTGATGGTAGTTTCATATGGTTTTTCAACCTTTATGTATCCACTCCCCAATGGAACTTCCTTTCCATTTGAGAAATTTGCATCAAGTATCACCATGTATGTGCCTGTTTTGAGCGGCTCATGAGTCCATGCCTTTGCTTTAGTAACTGTCTCATTTAATCCAAGGCTTAATGTATCTTCTAATGTTCCTATTACCTTTTCCGTTGCCACATCGACAACTCTTACCCTAGCCGTCAGATTTTCTATTGCCACATTACCGGTGTTAGTCAAATCGTAGTCAAACAAAGCAGTATCAGCAGGATATATATTTTTCGTTTTTACTTGCAAATTTCCTTTTACACTTTGGATGCCTTCAAAGGATGATGCCTTGATATTAAATAGTGTACCTGCCTGCGACACCTTGACGTTATCCTTGTAAACCTCAGACGTTACAGTATAAGCACCCGGCGAAGCCTGCAATGTGTTCCACGAACCCTTCAGTACTACATTTCCGTTCTGAAGTATTTCGTTGACAGTATTTGATTGATTCCAAATTACAGTTCCTTGTGAATCTGTAATAACAGTTTTTATTGTAAGTTCTTTTGATACACTATTTGTGCTGGTGTTGCTGACCGTCTCGGTTATATTAACGGTCTCATTCGCTCCATACTCAGCCTTATCAGTGGCAACCTTGTTTATCAAATTGCCATCGGGCTTAATAAAAATATTATTAGTGTTCTGTGCAACAAGTGAATTATTCTCTTTCCAAACAGCCCTTACAATATAATTATCAGCAACTGTTGTTCCAATGTTCCATTCCTTTGCAATCACTTGCTCCTGACCGCCGGATAAATCAACTGCCATATCCTTAACGATATTGATGACCAAACCGTTATTCTTGTCCAGGATATCCAGCGTTAGTGCATATTTTTTTGCCAAGCTGCTCTCATTCTTGCCATAAACACTAATGCTTACTGTTTCGCCCTTGTCATATTCCGTTTTATTTGTTACTAATGATGATTTGAAGCTGCTATTTCCTACGACAGTAACATTAGCATCATCAGGGTTTGAATCCAATGTGCCGTCATTCACTACAAGAGTAACTTTGGTTGTACCCTCTGGCAAAGTTACCTCCGTCTGCGAGCCTTCTGCCTGTCCGCCATTCCAAGTCCATTTATACGTCAGTTTATCCCCATCCGGGTCGTATGAATTGGTTCCATCCAATACTACCTTTGCCTTTCCGGTAGCATCTGCAGGTACAGTCAAATCCTCCCCTGCATTAGCAACCGGTATGCCATTGAACCCTCCGAATGCAATGTCTTCAAGTACAGGCGATTCTAAATTCGATGTTTTAAGTTTAACTTCTACCTGAATAAATCTACCGAGCAAATTATCAATTGCTTCTCCATTTTGTATCTGAATATATTGTTTTGAAAGCAACTGCTCAGGATCATTAGCTGATCTTGCACTTACGATAATATCTGTTCCTTGTGGTTTTTTCTCATGCCAGCTTATATTACTCCATTTATAGTTTTCTTCTGCCCCATCGTGAACTACTGTCCATGTACCCTCATGTGTTGTTATGTTCTGAAGATTAAATCCTGTCATATCGCTATAAGTATAAGGTCCGCTTCCAACTCTGTAATACCCCAAGATAGTTCCATCAATCTTGATTTTTGTTGCATTGTTTGTGCTTTGATTTACAGCCCATATGTTGCCATCTCCATCTACACCGACTCCAATTGGTCCTCTACCATTCGGGTACATGTTTACTGACAACAAATATTTTCCTGTAGCATCAAATTTATTTAATCTGTCATTCCCCGAGTACGAAGCCCATACATTCCCATCCTTGTCAACAGCCACACCTCTTCCTACGCTGCCATTACCATAATTGTTTGTGTATTTTTCTGTTGTAGGGTCAAACCTGATAAGTGAATTTGAACTGGATGATGCTGACCACACAATACCATTTTTATCAACAACAATACCGTATGTAGTTGATCCAACATAATAATGTTTAAGGAATTTATCGTTATTTGTATCTATCTTATTAATATAGCTGTTTAATGTTGCTGACCATAGAATCCCATTACTGTCAATACTCGCTCCATATGGTGGATATGTGACTGGAATACTAATATTAGTCTTGGTTCCGTCACTATTTAAGACAATAAACTTATTTTGATTATAAATACCAACCCATATTCTACCCTTTTTATCTATAGCCAATGCCCTTGGGTAAGTGTTATATCCAACATCAGTAACTGATAGTATTGCTTCATCCTGACCCCATGGAAGGATTTCACTTGAGTCAATTAATCCATTGTTGTTAACATCACGTGAAGTGTCAATAACTCCGTTGCCATTTCTATCTATTCCCCCAGTCATTGCAACCTTAAGAACAGTTCCTTGAACTCTATTGGCAACCCAGCAATTTCCGTCCTTGTCTACAGCTGTCCTTGACGGGCTAGTTGAAGAATTTGGCCCTGTTCTATATCTGGCAACCTCTTTCCCTGTCCTTGTATCAAGTTTTGATAACGTACCTTCCCCTGCATTAGCAATCCATATGTACGGGAATACCTCAGCTGATTTGTTAAGCTGAAGCTGATTATTGACTTCGCTATGATTCACACCTGACATATTTCCTTTGTCGAAATCCTCGTCATTCGTGTAAACAGAACTGATTTGTTCCAGCACCTTGAATTTTGCTGTTCTCTTTATAACTTCTTTATTTTGATAGGATACAGTAGCAGAAATATTATATGTGCCTACTGATGATGTATCTGGCGTAAAGCTGCCAAGTTCAATCGTGTTTTCTCCATTTATCAGCTTAGTATTTACTTGTTTTGTTACAACAGGCGTATTATCGGGGGCAATAATCTCAAGTGCAACAATTGCATCGCCTTCGACATTTGATTCTCCTTCTATGAACAATCTAACAATTGGCAAGATTGGTTTATTAAGTTTTGAAGATCCCGGAGTAATTTCTATATACGCGTTATTTGCCTGAATATAAGGCTGTAATGTAAAAGACCTTGTGAGTTTGCCAGCAATAACCCCAGCTTCATTTTTCAGTACAACCTCTGCGGAATAAATTCCTTCCTTGTTCATCTGTGAAGGCCACAAGTATCTACCGGTGGAATCAACCACTGCTTTTGTGAGTACTCCGTCAGGATTGATTACCGATACTTCAACTGTGACATTTCTTCCTGTATATACAGGTGCTATCTCAATAACTTCTTTTGCATTTACACTGGTTGTTTCAATCCCATTTGCAAATATTTTAATATCCTTCAATTCAACTTTTGAATTTTCCTTATTTATAAGCAGTACTTCTAATGCAAGTACAGTCAAGTAATGGTTGTCTTCCCAACTGCCGTTAGCCAACTGCAATGTCCCTAACTTTTCCGGTACATTCTTTACATCCTGCCACTTATCAGCATTTAATGCTTTATAAGCATAAGCAGAGAGGTAGATTGCATCCTCCACATTGCCCCACATACCATCCGTATTTCTCATTCCAAGAAGCCATTGTGAAGATTTCTCTAATGCTTCTGTTATATCAGTCCTGAAACTTTCCTTGTAGGCATATAACTTAGCTCTTACCAGCGAAGTTGCATATATGCTTCCCTCAGTGCCGGGCAACAGTCCCCAGCTCCCATCTTGATTCTGAACAGAAGTGAGGTAGATTACTACCGCTTGAACCTCCTCTTTAAAATCCTTACTTTTCATCAATACGTCCAGTATCAAACAAGTATCAAGTATATCACTTTCATAACCTTTAGAAATACCCCATCCGCCATCAGCATTTTGAGACGAAAGTAGCTCCGATATTAATTGATTCTTCTTATCTTGTGAAACAAACGGAAATACTCTCGCAATAAAATCATAATTTATTAGTTCCTGAGAGTCCATCCAGTAAGTTGCCCTTGCAACAGACTCATTTTGGTCTCCAAGGGAAGCAAATATAGTAGCTGTTTGTGAAGTAGTGATTATTTGTTGAGCAGTCTGACTCCCCCAGCTCCCATCTGCGTTTTGGTTTGCTTTCAGCCAGTCAATGGCCTTTGTAATTGCGCTTTCCTGCTGTGTGACTTCTGCTGCATTTGCTGTAAAGCCAATAGATGTCATCAATATTCCAACCATTAGAACCAGAGCAAGCAGCCGCTTCTTCAATGTACTTTTGTACAGCATTTTCAAAAATTCTCCTTTCAGTTTTTCAATATTTTATTATGTAAATTTTTATAATGTTTCTAAACCCCACACCTCCTGTTAAATCTGCAATTCACAAATAAAACCCTTATCACTCATACTTTTTTGCAGGTGAATTAAGGGTTTATCTTTTGTATAAAAATGCCGATATATAATTTTCCCATTTAAAGAGTAACACATTTCCTTCCAAGTTTCAACAGAATATCCAGCTATACTTCGAAATTCTCCTGCATTCTCAAACCTTTTTCTTCACATTATTACATATAAAATTTACATAAATTACCAATATAACATGTCATATATACCCATGTCAATTCTCATAGCTCACAAATTTACTCCCGTATGAACATGTTAGTTTGCTCACTTCCCATGTTTAATAAATTATAGGTGATTGTATGGATTTGAAAGAAATTTTAGGGCGGAACATAAAAGAAGAACGTTTGAAAAAAGGCTAGTCTGTAGAAAAATTAGCTGAAAAGCTGGAGATATCCTCCCGGTTTTTGAGTGCAATTGAACGTAGAGAAAAAACTTTTAGTATAGAAAACTTCCATAAGGCTTCCAACATTTTCGAGGTTCCAATGGACTATCTGCTTAGAAAATCAAATGATTATGAGAGATGGGATTCTTCAGTGATGCATTTAATAAAGGATTTTAATGAGGAAGATTTCTGCCGAGTAATAGAAATTTTAAAAATTCTAAAGAACTTCAAGACTTGAAAAAGAATATGAAATGTCTATCCTTTAACCGCTAATTTGTATGCACCCTTTTATGCCAACAATCAAGTAAAGAGGGTGCATTTTTACCACTTATTAACATTAAAATCATTGAACTATGTCCGACTTCTTACTCAGTTTTTCCCCATAAATGCCGAAAAACGCTTGCAATAAGGGTTTTCGATTGTATTAAAATCATAGTTATTATTTGTCTATAGACTCTGATTTTGATACAAAATAACGGCTATTTTTGTGATTTTATTTACGCTATTTTGTATGCACCCATCTGAAAGCCTTTAGAATCAATACCTTCAGATTTCGGATTCACAAATACTTTTTGAATAGAGAGTAGAATCATAATTACGGCACTATGCAAAAAGGAATTCCTGCAATGTATAATCATGTTTGAATTGCTGTATTTGTAAAACACCGAGCCTTACAAGTTTCCCCACCAATTGAAGTTTACGCTGAAAATCCTCAGTTCGCTCAGGACGTAAAGTCAATTCTGCCCGTACTCCTGTTTCATTATCGCTATATATCAATTCATAGCCATCGTTAATTTTGTTTAGTTTAAATTTGTTGCTATAACAGCTTCTCATAAGTAATCACCCAGCCTTCATCCACTATTATATCAGATAAATCTTCAGTTCGCTGATCAGCTCTGGAAGGTCATCTATGCCCTTAAACTCTTTTACAACGATTGATTTTATCCCTGCTTTAATCTCCGGCTTAACGTATGTAATACACATCTGCCACCGGCCGCCAATGCTCTGGCAGTTATCCTCAATTAATATATCCGGCATGACCGCTTCAACAATGTCTTTATACTTTTGACCTTTCTCCCTGTAATACAACCTTTGCCCCGGGAACTGGTGCATTAAGAGAAGTTCCTTTATTTTATCAATATGCTTTTCCTTTTTACAGGAAGTCAAATAAATTACTTCCGCACCCTGCTGATACCATGATGTGATTTTGGTAACAGCATTTTTTATCGGAATATATGAAGCGTGATTGAAATGCTTTAATATGGATGAAGGAGCCAGGATAGTACCTTCTGTAAAAATCAATACCCGCTCCTTTCCTCCAATCGCAGCATTACCGTCAGTACTCTTAAGTTCAATAAACCCCATTTATATGCCCGCCTTTAATTTAATGCTACAGCCTTATTTTAACATATATTTGATTTGGGTAAAAGGTTACATCGAACCTTCAACTTCCAACCCGTCCTTGAAAACAAATGTCATTTCCTTCTCAGATTTTACAACAACCTTTTCTATAACTGCATTCCAGATATCCTCGTCAAAGCCTGTCAGAAGCTTGTCATTCTGTTCAAGCCTTTGCATGAACATTTCTATACTCTCCCTCTTGGCACTACGTTCCAATCGTTTGTTATTAATATTCTCCAATCCCTTTTTAGCAGACTCATATCGCTGTACCAAGACATTGTACCTTTGGTTATATTCCTGCTGGTCGAGAGCGGAGTGGGCATTCTCTTCAACACACTTACGAAGAAGTTCTACCACCACCTCACATTCACTCTGGAGCTTTCCGTACTCTATGTCAAGCCCCGCGGTATCGGTCAGGGTATTTATAATTTCCCTGTATCCATGCAATATCTCATCCCTGTTTTCAATAAGGCTGTTGAAGGCTTCAACAAATGCTTCCTTGATTTTATCCTCGTAAAGGTGCGGAGTCTGGCACCGCTCCTCGTTTTTAAATTTATAATTGCACTGCCAGATCGTCCTCCTGTACTTGCTGGTGGAATGCCAGACCTTGCTACCATAGAAACTTCCGCATTCGCCACAGACAATCCTTCCAGAGAAGCAGCCGCCTCCAGTCTTATATCCCTTGACCCCTTTCCTCTTTTTAAGTTCATGCTGAACAAGGTCAAACACTTCAGGAGATATAATTGCAGGATGGCTATTCTCAACATAGTATTGAGGAACTTCACCCTCGTTTACCTTCTTTTTCTTGGTGAGGAAGTCTACTGTAAAGCTCTTCTGAAGCATAGCGTGACCTTTATACTTCTCATTTTGGAGAATGCTCAAAACTGTGCTTGGCTGCCAGACTTCTTTATTTGACGGAGTTGGAATTCCGCTGTCTGTCAATTCCCTTGCTATCCCCGGAATGGTTTTACCCTCAAGGAACCGCTTGTATATAAACCTGACAACACCCGCCTCCTTTTCCACAATTTTAGGCAGACCGTCTTCGCCCTTTTCATAGCCAAGGAACCTGCCATAAGGAAGCATCAGCTTTCCGTCTGCAAAACGTTTCCTATGACCCCAAGTAACGTTCTCTGAGATGCTTCGGCTTTCCTCTTGGGCTAGGCTCGACATAATTGTTATAAGTAGTTCTCCCTTACTATCAAGTGTAAAAATATTTTCTTTTTCAAAATACACCTCCACGCCCTTTTCCTTAAGCTGTCTGACTATTGTAAGTGTGTCCACAGTATTGCGGGCGAACCTGCTGACAGACTTTGTTATGATAAGGTCAATCTTTCCCTCCAAAGCATCGGCAATCATCCTGTTAAACCCATCTCTTTTTTTAGTACTCGTAGCTGATATGCCCTCGTCCGAATATACATTTATGAAATCCCAAGCAGGGTTTGATTTTATATGCCTTGTATAATAATCAACCTGTGCTTCATAGCTGGTCAACTGCTCATCATTGTCTGTAGAGACCCTTGCATAGGCAGCCACCCGTTTTCTTGCAACCGCTCCTGTTTGTATAGGAGCATACCGACCTGTTGTTGCAGGTATTACCGTTACCGCTCTGGCTGTTGACATTGTGAATTCCTCCTCTCATAATACTCCAATGCTTTATTCCTTGCATTATCCCTTTTCTCACTATCCCAGCTTTCACTACGTGACTTGTTCTGCCATTCCTTTTCTACGGTATGCCCATCTTGGAATACAAAAACAAGAACATTGGATTCGGGTACTTTTATTTCTTTTATCTTCAGTTCAAATATTGTTTTATCAAACTCTGAAAGCTCCAGCACCTCTGCCACCAATGAAAGAAGGATGCCGTCAGGGATTTGCTTCGCATGGCAAACTTCTTTTCCAAACTTAAGGTAGCTGGAGCAGTTCCAATAAACTTTACCGTTGGTGGTTTTGCGTTTATAGTTCTTACCGCACCTTCCGCATACTATCTTTGATGTAAAAGGATAATGCCCGGCTTCCTTTTTTCCTACATTCAGTTCCCTGTTAAAAGCCATTATCTCCTGAGCCTTTTTGAAAGTGGCTTCGTCAATAATGGGTGGGTGAGTATTCTCGGAATAGTATTTTGGTAGTTCGCCTTTGTTTGCAACCAGTGCCTTTGTCAAATGGTCTTGGACATATTTTTTCTGAAGTAGGGCATGCCCCGCGTATTTTTCATTTTTAATAATATCTGCAACTCTGTCAGCATTCCATGTACCACCCCTCATTGTCTGTACACCCATGTCCCTTAGTTTTTTAGCAATGAGAGTGCAGCCCATGCCATTTATATAATCCTCAAATATCATACGGATAATTTCCGCTTCCTGCGGATTGATTTCTATTTTACCTTTTTCAATGCTGTACCCAAATATGAACCGAAGGTTCACAATCTCTCCGTCAGCAAACCTTCTCCTTATCCGCCATTTGCAGTTCTCACTGACCGAGCGGCTTTCTTCCTGTGCAAATGAAGCGAGGATGGTAAGAAGCAATTCACCATCCCCGCTGATAGAATTTATATTTTCCTTTTCGAAGTACACGTTTATGTTTAGTTCCTTAAGCTCCCTTACGGCTTCAAGCATGGTTACTGTATTCCTTGCGAAGCGGGATATTGATTTTGTTATTACCATATCAATCTTGCCATCCCTGCAATCATTCATAAGCCTTTGAAACTCTGTCCTGCTTTCCTTGGTCCCCGTAACCGCCTCATCCGTATACACGCCCATGTATTCCCATCCAGAATGTTTTTGAATGTACTCGCTGTAATAACTGATTTGGGATGAGAGTGAGTGGAGCATTGCATCCTTTCCGCTTGACACTCTGGCATATGCAGCAACACGTTTTCTGGCTGGTGCCTTTGGCATCAAAGGCTCTATTTTCCTAATGTTGCGTGGCATGAAACCACCCCCTTGAGTTAATCTTAACTCTGATCTTGATACAAAGCAAGCTTTAAAGGCTTATATTCCGCCTATTACAGGCTTGTATTTGTTGACCAGAAGCATATCTATCCTTTTAAATTCCTTCTCTGTTATAACTCCATCGGCAAGCATTGCCTTGGCGATAGAAAGAGACATCCTGTAGTTCTTCTCCCTCTGCAACTGATCATGGTTCACGATCCATCACCCGCCTTTTTAGAATCACCTGTACCATTGAAGCGGTGATTAACATAACAGCCATGGGTGCAGAACTTTCTGCCTTTATTACCATAGCTTTTAAAGACGTTACCGCACCCGGTGCAGGTGATGTTGTACCATGCCTTCCTTATTAGCTGACCCTCGTTATCCTTCCACCATTTCCTACGGCACTCATCAGAACAAAACTTTGAGGGATGCCCCTTTCTTCCTTGCAGTAAGGGTTCTCCGCACTGCTTGCAGTCGACACGGATTTCACTCCTGCTGCCTTTGACAGTACCAAGGTTGTTCCTTTGGCAATATGATTTAATTGTATTTTCAGAAACACCAAGGTCTGCTGCTATCTGTTGATAGCTCATTCCCCGGTGTCTCATTTTGCTTACCTTATGTTTTTGTTCCAAGTTCATCCTTTCAACCTCCCGCAACACAGGGAAGTAAAACCTTCCCACCCGAATTTTTGACAAAAAGAAAGAGGGGTTCGAATTGAAACCTCTCTTCCAGTTATATGCTTATTGTATTTTTATTAAACTTATTTCAACAACAACCTTACCAATTTGACCCCATCCATAAATCCGTCTCTGTAAATCCTATCCCTTGCAATAGCCTCCTGCGAACTATGAAGTCCTTCAAGCTCTACAAGCAGACCCTGCTGTTCCTCCGTCAGTGTTGTCATCAGCATTTGCTGAACTTCATATTCCCGCGTCCGAAGCTCTTTATATGTGTTGTCATTCTTTAGGAGCAATATGCCGAGTTCCTCAACCCTTCGCTCGGCTGCTTCCTCCAAGTGCTTCTTTAATCCTCCCGACATGGAACTGCACCTCCTCCAGAACCGTCAAGCATAATCATACTATAAACCCTGAACCCATCTTTGAGACCTTTTATATAGGCAGTTTCGGCAACGGTGATTTCCATCTCACCGCACAGGGAGTTGAGCCTGTCAAATATAGAATCAAAATCCCTGCATTCATCGGAATGAACGCAAGCCTTGATCCTCTCCTCCTGCATTTCAATTTCAGAATTCACCCTTTGGTATTCGGTATCTGTTGAAAGCCATATGCCCAAATCCTCGGTGACCCGTTTTGAGAGGAAGTCCCGGAAGGCTTCCTCAAAATCCTTTGAACTGTTTTGCATAAGTTTTGTCTCCTTTCGTTTTGCGAAAGGAACAGACAAGGCGCACTGCAGGATAGTTGGAAATCCCACACTGCGCCTTTTGTATCATTGTTAAAATGCACATCATGCAGTATAATTAATACATGGTCGCTGTGGCAGCATATGCTGTCGGTGTAGGTAGTAAGGTTACCTGCGTCAGTATTCCCGGTGCTGAGAACACTTGGAATACCATGGCGGCCTTATTCAATTCCTTTCAGAATTTTAATTCCCCAGTCTTTCCAGCAAGGCTGATTTGCTGCTGTTAATCAGAGCCTTGCGAAGTTCCAGTGCTTCATCCTTGCTTTTGAGTTCCAATATTAACTGCAACGCTCTTTCCACCAGTTCATCCACTATTGACTGTGTCATATCCGCCCACCTTTCTTCTGCATTCAATTGCGGTTCATCGCTATGTTACCTTATTGTTCCAATTGATTGCAAGTCTTAATTGTTCTTTGTTCCAAGCATACGTTCCTCAAAAATGTCAAGTGACCTGTCTATAAGTTCGTCATCCGTAAGTAGGGAGGGGAGGTACGCTGTGTACCTCGCCCAATCGTAACCTTCGCTTTGAACCAATATTGCATCTTTTCTTCCTTTACCTTTAATCATAATGCAATGCCAAACTCCGTCCCGGTCTATGTATTGGAGTTCCTTGTTTTCTTTTACGAAGGTCTGGTCATCAAGAAGTCTTTCTGTAAAGCTTTCAAACGCTCTTGCTTCAAGTTCTACCACCTTTTCAACTATAAAGGAAAATGTTTCACCTTTATATTCTTTGAGTTCCTCAAGGTTGATTGCTTTTCTTACAAACTGTGCTTTCTGCATAATGGGCATCTCCTTTCGTTTTGCGGGTTTCAATCCCCTAAGTACATGATCGCTCTTTTTGGTTAAGAAATCAACTTAAATCTGTCTTAATCCTGCATGAATAAAGGCTTTGCAGGAACAGTCAAAAACGCCCCTGATTTCCTTTCAACATTACGAAGGATAATTTATACTCCCAAAGCAAAAGAAAGCCTTGTAAGGCTTCCTGTTGTTTCAGGAGGGCAATGCGTTATCTCTGCCCTGTTTCGGTTTGTGTTCTAAGATTACTTAGGATTGTAAATCTTCCTCCTTCAAGCTGGCAGGTACCTTCCCGGTATTTGATATGCCCTTTATCCTCAATAAACTCTGCACCACAATTGATGCAGAGCAAGGATTCTTCAAGGTTATAAAAGCAAATCGGGCATTCTCCATCATTAACCTTTTCATCATACTCAGGCTTCATCTCCGATTCAACCGTTTTGCTTCGGAACTTTTCAGCCAGTAGGTAATGCTCCTCACCAATCTTATCCTCCGGCACAAACACTCCGTATTTTTTCAATTCCTGCACCAATTCCTTTTTTGATATCATGGCTCATCCGCTCCTTCCTCATCGCTAATAATATAGAAAGCACTTTGGGGTGCCAGAAAACAGCACCTAAAAATTTATATTGCCGCTGGCTGTTTTCTTTTCTCTAATGCTTTCTGAAGGGAGCTTTCGGTAGCAAAACTTCCGTTGCCCGAAAGGTTTTTAAGAAGCACCTTCCTAGCCGATTTATATTCGTCTCCGATAAATCCAAGCTTTAGAAGGAATACCCGGAAGGTAAACTTTTCATTATCGGTAATGGTCTCCTTATTTGAAGCAGTCTTTTGCACCATTGCCTGTTGGTTCAATGCTTGAGCAAATAAGGTGTAGGCTTCTATTTCCGCATCCAGTGTGGCAGGAAACCAGTTGAAGGTTATTGTTCCGTCCCCGAATTCAACCAATGGTTTTATATCTGTTGGAGCAGGGAGGAGTTCTTTTAAGTTTTCAACTGTCTCAGGTTTGAAGCGGTTTATATTGTCAATGAAGTCTCTGTTGAAGCGGTTAATGTCATCCGCTCCGATTGCTTTTAATATAATGCCTTCCTTGCTTGCCACCATGTTCAAAAGGTTTCTAAGGGTTGACCCTGTGTGACCCTCAGCCGATATTGTAATCTTTGATGAGCATCCCTCTGTGCTAAAGCCTGTCTCTGCCAAGGCATCCTTCAGCTTGCCAAGTGTATCCGCTCTGTTTGTAGAATCAGTAGGGAAGACCAGTTCGTCACCTTTTGTTATAACCCATTCGTTACCATTTGAATCTGCAACAGTGTAGTTGAAGGAAGGTGCGCCCTTGTAGGAAACCTCTGATTCCAGAACGTTCGCCAGTGCCTGTGCAAGTTCCTTTCTTGCGATGCCTTTGAATTTCATTGTAATAGTTGTCATGTTCAAGACCTCCTTGGTTTTATTTGCCCTTAGTACATTCATCACTCCACCAAGGCTCAAAGTCAAGCTATTTCTGTGTTCTCCACCTTCCTGACAGAAGTTGTTCCATCGGATCGTCCTTTAGGGACTGACCACCGAATTCAGAGGAGCAGTTCTCCCTTACAATCTGGTATATCTGAAACCAGATATTTAGCATCTGCTTCCTATATGATTGACCCATTGCAACAAAGGGAGACTGACAGGCAGCACCCGTAGTGGGGTGCTTACTTAAGAATCCGAAATTATCAATTGCCTGTTCGCACTGAAGCCATCTAGCCGATGCCATTGCATAGGATTCCAGAAGTTGAGGATTTATAAGGTTGGCACAATCCCTATCATTGAGCCACTGCCAAGTCTCCTCATAAATTTCTTTTGCCTTAAGGTCTGTTCCGTCTCTTTGCTTTGCCGATAAATATTCTTTTGGTTCGGGCATATCCTGCCCTTTAAGTTCCTCCCCAAAATCCAGATGCTCTAATTTCTTTCTGCCGGGATTACCATGGAGCAGTTTTTCTGCTAGAGGTTTCCTTTTTGCACCTGAGCCGGGTCTTGCACCGCCATGTCCATTTGCCATATATCAACACCTCCGTAATTTTGATTTTTTTTGAATTATTAAAACTCTGTGCGGTAGTTCTACCAAAGGGTAGAGCCTTGTTTTCACCCCTTATATACCCTTCTTGAACCTTCGAAAATTCGTACGAAAGGGGCGGCCCGCTAAACAAGAGGCCCTAGTAGGTATTTATACCCCCCTAGGGTATAGAATTTCACACAAACACATTTTATTTTTGATTCTGCGTAAATCAAATGATAATATACTTTAATTTTTGTATGAAGAATTCATTTTATTTTAAGATGGTGGGGAAAATCCCCACCATCTTTAAGCACCGCCCGCATAAACTATATTGGAAAATCATCTTTTTGGTTGGTGGGGATTTTCCCCACCAACCAAAACACCTTTAAACTCTAGCTTTCAAAGGTTCGTCACTAATAGTGATGAACCCTGAAACAGCACCTTTCAAAGGTTCCTTACTTATATTCCTGAACCTCTTAACACCTTTTCACCTTCGGCAACATCCGCACTTTACACTATAGAATCTGTGTTTATCATTGGTATCTACTGGCTTGTATCCTGCTTTAGCAAGGCCGCCATCCATAACACCCGAATAAATATAGATTCCAGTATCCCTTCTAAAATCTGTTTTTAAGCCGTAACTGCTTCTTGGAAATCGGCAATGCTCATCAGGTCTTATATTGACCCGAATCCACTCATCCAGTGCCGCTCTTATTTCCTCTGGCAGTTCATCATACAACTCAGACTCATAGCACCTTTCTCTTCTTGCTTCTATCCATTCCTTCATTCCGTTTTTTATTGATATTTCACTAAAACCATCATACATTTTCTTTTCCTCCATCTCTCTCCATATGATTCCAAAGGGAGGGTCTCAAATATTTCAGGACGTTTAAGACGGGTAAGTCGGGTTTTTGGCACTACCTTATAAATATATGGATTATAGATTTTATAATATATTTATTCTCTTTACTTTATTTTCTTTTAAAGGGGTTAATAATACCCGACTTAGTCGACTTAATCCGCTCTGCTGTAGTAATTGAACCCGACTTATACCCGTCTTAAAAGTCGACTTACTTTTTTATGAACCCGACTTAAAATTATCCGTACCCGACTTATTTTTTCTCCAACCCGACTTAATTTTGACTAAAACCGTCTTAAATTTCACTCTGCTTTTCTACACCTCTCAACTGCCATAAAAGTGTTATCGCTTAAAACGTTTATACCCTTCCAGCGTCTTCCGTTGTTCTTGTCAAGCTTTACTCCTTTAAACTGCTCAAGAATTTTGGCGTTAAAGTTTTTCTGGCTGACTGCAATACACCCCCAGTCCTTACAGCAGTTCCTGTATTCATCATACAAATCCTGTCTTTTAATAAGGGTTCCTTTTTCCTCAAAGCAGTACTCCTTGATAAAATGATACGCACTGTCACTTAAGCTCCTGTACTCTTCTTTCATCTGGATTAAAGATTTTGGTGTTGTAAAATCATTCTGCCTTCTTATCCTTTGCAGACCTTCCAGTGCTTTTAATAGCAGTCCCGACATCTCATCATCCTCAAACAGTCTGCTTCTCAGTTCGTTATCATTAAAGGTTTTCTCAAACGGTAATATGAGCCATTTTCTATAGTAGCCTTCGGAATTATCCTTCGTAGGGGAAAGCTCATTGGTACTGAATAAAAGCTTTGCCCTATTATGAAACGAGAATGGCTGTTCATATTTACGCTCTGCCAATATAGGGTCTCCTGATGTCAACTCCTTGAATGTGGATGTATCATCAATCAGTCTTTTGGGTAAATCCGCATGGAGATTCACCAGTTTCCCAAATAGCTCCGCTGCCAGAAATCGGTTTTCCGAAAGAGCATGGAGGGAAACATTGGATACATTTGCCTTCCCAAAAAACTTATGAAGTATAGCCAAAAAAGTCCCCTTACCGTTTTTTCCCGGTCCTTTAAAGAGAAATGACTTCTCAATCCACATGGACGGCTGCAGAGCATACCCAACAATTTCAAAAAGGGTATCTGCATATTCGGGTGCTACCATGTTAATGAATTCTTCTATTGCAGGACAGCTTGCATCTCTACGGTATTCAACAGGGATTTGAATTACAGTCTTAAGCTCTGGATCATGCGGCATCAGTTCAAAGGTGTCCAAATCCAAGAGACCATTTAATACATTGATAAACTTCCCAGTAGATGTAGCAACATCGGGAGGAACTTTCTCCAAAGTGTTTCTAATATAACTGAGTGCTTCCTTCTGCCTGTGGGTGGAAAATTCATTTGACAGCACCTCAGTCGTTTCCAGCATGAACAATGCCTCTCCCGGAACATACCTTCCGTTTTCATATACATAGAGGTCACCATTAATAATACAAGCCTTATGCCTATCCAAAAACCATTGAGCCAGAAATTTGGGTACAAACTTTTTGTTTTCAAAGAATGCTTTGGTAGGAATAACAAAGTCCTGTCTTGCAGCATCAAGCCTTTCCTGCTGCAAAAGATTTCTGACACCCTCATCCGCTTCAGCAAGCTTTTTCATTTCAATGTAGGACGGCATCTTTACTGCAGGTGTTCCTTCCTTTGCATCCTCATCCAATGCCCCAAATTTATGTATCCTCACAAGGTCGAAGGAATTACAGAGCCTTCCGCTTGCAGGGTCTGTGGCATGGTGGGAGTATGAAAACTTACCGTCATATATGACCACTCCTCCAAAAGTGGAACCCCCAATATACGTGTACCTCCCCGGCATATGGTCACATTGCTCGTATACATCGGGAAGGAATGCACTAATAGCATCCTCAATATCATAAGCACGGCAGAATGCACCAACCAGTCCTTCCTTTGAAAGTGGGTCTGCCTGTTTTTTTAATGACCGTTGGATTATTTCCTTTTCATCGGGTACCATAGGCCATTCTGAAACATTCCTCCAATCCCTGTACCTTGAAAGCAAATTGTCAGGATCGAGCAATTCTGAACCGAATTCCTCAAATACATACTCGCCATCGGCTGAAGTGCTGGGATAAAACATAAGTCTTATAGCTTCAAAGGTTGTCTTGTCAAACTGCTCAATACCCAAATCCCAAGCTACCATTCTTGCCACAGGCTCATATTCATCTTCGGTTATTGGTCTTGATAGGGGATATATAAGCCTGAACCTTGGCTTATCCTTCGAATGTGAATGGGTGGAATATATACAGCCGATAAATCCAAGCGCCGTTGCTTTTATAATAAAGTCAGGCTTGGCATTATCTGCATCAAAAGACAGGGCATGACGCTCCTCCACAAATCCTTTCTTCCTGATACCGTTTTTCAGCTTGCCGAGGACAAACCCGCCGCAGTCCTTCACCTTAAGCTGTTCATCCTTACTCATATTTTTAAACTCTGCAACTGTTTCATTGCTGCGTCGGGTTTCTCTCAACTTGTCTTTGAAATTCTCCCAATCAAAAACCCGCTCCCACCAATGCTTTGCAAAACAACTGCTACCTTCACATACAATCATTAGGTTTAACACCTCCTTGTTCGCAGATTTTTTATATTTTTCACCCTGTGGAACATAGACCACAGGGTTATACCTCCACCTTTTTATCCCGGTCTTTACAGAGCAGGTACATTGCCGTATTTCGCTCTTCTTTATTTAAAACATGAAGAATGTCATACTCCCGGTCTTTGAACACCACTCTCATTTTTGTGTTTACTCCGTTAAGATAGCGGATAATGATTCTGGTAGTCGTTTCAGCATGAATCTGTTGAGCCTTATAAAGCTCCTTGCCTGACAACGGCTCCACACTTGCCCAAACTTCAGCATAATTGTTCCAACTCTTAACCTCTGCACCCATACTGTCCTTTGAAGATGCATAGTCTTGGAGGGTTATCCTATGGCGAAGCATACCGCTGTTAATTGTAGGCTTTGAAGTATAGCCCTGACCTCCATAATTCCTTTTTCTGTTATTCCAAGCCATATAAGCTGTCACTCCTTTTTTCACCCTACGGACCATGGACCGTAGGATTATTGATTTAAAACTAACTTTTCAAGGTGAAATTATTTCCTCTTGATTTTTACCTTACATATTTTGATATTTAACTACCGCATAATGCGGTAGTTTCTCATCTACATCCATTTACAAAACCGCCGTTGCCAATTCAATCTCCTTTATATCCGCAATACCCGAATCCTCAATCATATATGTGGAATTGATACTTTTGGACAACTCCTTCATGCCCGACCTGATGCATTCGCTCATTATCTCAAAGGATTTTTCAGCATCAAGCGTTTCATTATAAAGCTTGTTAGCCTTCATAGTGGCATGGAAGATTTCATTTTTGATTTCTTTGAACATGACTCTTTCTGCCATGGTACGGATAGCTTTTTCAGAAACCAGTAGCCCACGTTTGAATTTCTCCTCAAGTATTACAAATCCCAAAAGTCTTACAAGGGATTCCATAAACCCTCCAATATTCATAGATTCATTAAACAGTCCAGCTACCTTTTTACCTGACTGGGTTCGCATATATGAAACAAATTTATTTACCGTTGCTTCAAGATTATATAAGCTCAAATTGCCCTCCTGCTCTTCTTCGGTTCCTCCATCAATAAAATGCGGATGTACTGTCCCGTCCCTCTCAACAGAGCGTAAATTGTTTATAAGCATCTTTGCCGATATAGGGTAATCACCAAGAATTTCATTATAATTTCTGGCACTTCCAAGAAGACTGTATTTTTCCTCCAACGCTCTTTCTGTCTCAAAAGCAACATTTGCGTCCTTAACCGCTTTAATCAATTTCAACATAACCATTCTCCTCCATTTCTACCTTGTTTAATTTCATCAACAACTCCTTAAACTGCTCGTCTATATTTCTTTTTGTATATAGCATTCTCGACAGGGTAATATCCGCCAGATTCCATTCAAGAGCTTCACACTGACCTCTTATAGAGGAAAGGGCACTTCCAACCTCACGCTCAATTCTATGGCAGAAAGTTGTGATTTTCCCGTTTGCGGTAACAACCTTATCCTGAGCCATATAGTAAAGTTCTGATGCATTCCTGATTTTGTCCCGGTTCTCCTCAGTCAGTCTATCCTGTTCTTCAAGCCTTGCCAGCTTTGGTTCTGCGGTCTTCTTAAACTTAACAAGGTCTTGATAATCAGCAGGGAAAACATATTGAGGTTGTCGGTTCTGTAATTCCTCAATCTGTACCTTAAGCTTTGTTATATAATTTTCATACTCTGCAATACGATCCGAATCATTAGAATAATCCTTCTGCTCTTGCAGTTCCTGCAGGGTAGTCTGCAACCCCAACACCCGCTCCTCAAGCTCTGCTGTTTTCTGTTTCCACTCAGATACCAGTGTTTTCGTCTGTTTTTGAGTCAAGCTTTGTAAATACTCAGTTCCAAGACTTTCAACAAGCTGCCTTTGTTCATGCTCAGGTAACCTTGCCCAAACTTTATATCCAATTGACGCAGGCATTTCGCCAGTTTCAATCAATTCTTGAAGCTCTGGTATAAGTTTCAGAAGTTTTTTGTAGTTGATTAACTGTGTTTGGTCAATGTTAAATTCAGAAGCAATATCACCTTGAGTTTTCAAATTAGAAAAATTCAAATTTGATTTTCTATCTCCGCCACGATAAATACCATAAATCCTCTCAAGCTCCTTTATGCATCTGCCCATCTTCACAGGGTTTGGATTCCCGATACCCCTCTGACGAAGATTGGTTTCAATCAAATCCTTCAGTACCTTATCCTCGTCATCATAGTCCCGGATGTCACAGGCAATCTCATGTATGCCAAGTTCCATGCATGCCCTTACCCGCTGATGCCCGGACACTATAACCCTGTGTTGGCTGCATACAATAGGCTCTATGACACCGCTGGTCTCAACCGACTTTAGAAACTCAGTCCAGTTTTCACCCGTTATATTGTCAAAGAACTCTTCGTTCCTTGGGTGCGGGATTAATTCATTCACCATTATTTTTAAAAGCATTTCATTCCTCCTGTCTGCCCGCATTCACCATTTCCTTAAGCTCCTCCAACGCATTCCTGCCTTTAGGAAGGAAGTTGATTACAAGACTGTTGAACACCTCGCCATCAGCACTGCCATATACAAGCGTATGAAGCACCGCCAGACCTTTCATAAGGTGGTCATCACAGGAGACCTCAACCTCAAGTGATTTTATTTTTACGGCACAGTCCATACATACAAACCCTGCAAATATGCAGGAATCAACTGTTGCCTCCATTGCACCGACAACAACATCGGTTTCACCATCAACTATTGCCCCGCAGTTTGAACAAACCATTTGTTTCACCATAGCCTTTCACCTCTGTTTCTGAAAATAAAAAACACTCCCATTTCTGAAAGTGCCGTCTCATGTATATTGCGTATAGAAGGTGCCTTTTCTGTTTTTAGGTACAAAAATGCACCTTCTTTTACCGGCGCCTTGGTTACTGATTGTTACAATAATATGTTTCTACAACTCAATATCTCCTGCAACAATTCTTTTCTGCCATCATCAATCGTATCACTCCTGAATTCACGATTTGTCTCATTTACTGCATACCTCAAAAAACTTGTAGCAATTTCAATGTTTCTCCCAATAGGGATTTCACTCCTTGAGGTTAGAGACTGGAGCATCAGTCGGTGCTTCAATTGCCTTTTTTTACTCCTGTTTTCCCTCTTCTCCAATACTTGATTTTTGGTCATATAGGCAGAATCCTCCCTTGTTTTATTTTTCTGGGCTTTGTTAGCTTGATAAGCTAAACACCCAATTTAAGACTTCTTTGTACTGCTCAACCTGGCTATAATTTCTCTTATTTCCGCCTTTTCCTCATCGGAAAGCTCTTTCCTGAGTTTCTTTGAAAGCTGGTTGTCAGCGATTTGCAGTTCATCTGCCACCTGCCATAACCACACCTTTGCTTTCTTTGCTTCACGCTTTAGATCAAGATTTGCCATAAAATTCATCCTCCTCATTGACTTTTTTGTTGATTGAATTTATACTGTTAACAGTTATTGATATTTCTATTATATCACAGAATATTTTTCTGTCAATCAATAACTCGTTATGATATAATTATTGATAACATTAATATTTTTATTGATACCATGAGAGGAGCACTCTATGAAAAGCCAATTCATGCTGGTTATAAAGGATAATGAACGCAAAATGACAATATCCGATGATATTAATTCATTTACCTGTGATCTGGGGTATGATGTATGTGATTTCAGGGCACTAGATGGTAAGCCTGATACTGAAAAAAGGCATATTTACACAAAGCTATTGGAAGATTCACCAAATGCCGAAAAATTATCTCAATCTATATTCAAATTTCTTTTGGAATTCTTTTTATTAATGAGAGTCGCAAAAGACAATTCCTTTAAGTTAGAAAAGTATGAAGCATTCATGTATTCATGCAAACTGTCACTTCCGCGCTTTTTTATAGAATATGAAACACTGAATGAGATAAGAGAAATAAATAAATTGGTAGCAGAAAACTTTTCTGAAAACATGCCCCCACTTGGGAAGAGTGTAGTAAAAAGAATGAGGGATATTGAATTCTATCTGGCAACTATTAATACGGATTCAAAGACAACCACATACTATTGTGAAAATATACTGGATGTAGCTGTTGCCTCTATCTATCATACATTTAAGCTTGGATTGACCTTTAAGGTATGTGAAAACTGCGGTTTATGGTTTGTCCCTTTATACAGGTCGGACAGAAAATACTGCAATAGGCCAGCTCCTCAATCAGAAGGCAAGACCTGTCAGGACTATGGTTTGGAAAAGGCATGGTCGGAAAAACTTAATAAAGATGAAGCTGCCGGGCTTTACCGCAAAGTGTATATGAAACTTCAGTTACAGGCAAAAAGGAATCCAGAAAATAAAGCTAATGCTGAAAAATTTGAAGAATTCAAATCCCAGTCTAAGGTGTGGAAAAAAGAAATAGCCGAAGAGGTAAAGAGCAAGAATGATTATATCCAATGGCTAAAGAGTTTTTAATGCTTACTTTCTATAAACAGGGTAGGGGAGAGTAACCGCACAACTTGGTAACAAAACGGACCACGATTCATCTTTTTAGTGAAACGTCAAACAGCCTTTAATATTCTCTTTTGGCAAGTGGGTAAAATCTCCACTTGCCAAAACAATATGGGGATTTTACCCACATTGTTTTATTCCTCGGAATCTTCTTTCTTCTCCGATTCCTTGAACATGGATGGTTTACCACCCGAGGTCTCTGCACAACTCTTGCAAATGTCGGTATCCTTGTTGGCACATTTTTCACAATCAGTAATCATCACCAATAACCGCCTTTCAAACCTTCAACCTTCTTACAACAAGTTATTTTTATGTACCTTAAAATCACAGCATCCAATGCCCTACTCTTTTTAAGGATTTTATCCTGTGACTCCGTATGAATATAACGTTTTAATTAAACACCTTGACCGTTGTCCATTGAACACTCTGACCGCTTAAATTGAACACTTTAACCGCATAAGCTGTACATTGAAAACACCCATATAAACTGATAAACTTAAACTGCTTTTACATATATGCAGGATATGGCAATGCTGGGGAGCAACCAGAGCGGTATATGTGGTTTCGCATAAGGGTGATGCTATTATAGTATCACTCTTTTACAATCACCCTTATGGAAAACCAAAGCGTTAAACCCCGGGAGTTTGAGGGCAGAGCCCTCAATAGCCGTTAGGCTTAATTAACTTTTGCTAATACCTTTTCGTTTCCTCATTGAGTCTTCACCACCAATGAGAATAGTATAAGAATCATGAACGATACGGTCACAAATTGCATCAGCCAGCGTAGGTTCACCAATTTTGTGATACCAACCACCTACTTCGAACTGGGAGCAAAAGATTGTTGAAGCCTTTTTGTACCGGGATTCAACAATTTCCAGCAAATCATGAGACTCACTTTCTTTTAACTGGAATAACAGCCATTCATCCAAAATCAGTAATTTTACTTGCTTGTACTGTTTAATGACTTTGCGGTATGTGCCTTCTCCTCTTGCAATTGCGAGTTCCCCTAAAAGCTCTGGCAGTCTAACATATTTTACTGTATAAAAGTTCCGGTTTGCAGCGATTCCAAACGCATTTGACAAATACGTCTTCCCACTACCAGTAGCTCCAAGAATAATTATGTTATGGCTCTCTTGAATGTAGTTGCATGTTGAAAGCCTTGTAATTTGTGCTTTATCAAGATTCCTATCCGAATGATATTCAATATTTTCTATGCAAGCATCATTAAACACGTAGTCTGCCTTTTTAATAAGCCTTGTAAGACGATTGCTTTTTCTCATGCTCCATTCAATATCAACCAAAATACCAAACCGTTCTTCGAATGTCATGGAGTTGAAATTGTTATCCTTGGTTTGTTCCCTAAAAGCCTGTGCCATGGTGCTTAACTTCATTTCATGGAGTTTAGTTACTGTATTCTCATTCAGCATTATCATCCCTCCTCTTGTAGTACTCGGCACCACGGGTAAATCCATATTCCGTGGTGTTTGAGGGAGTTACTGTTTGAGGTTCATTTGCTGCTGTTTTATCTTGTCCGGATTTTAAAATAGCCTGGATACTTTTCAAGCTTGGAACAGGCGTATAATATACTGCTTTTGCACAGGCAGCCTCAAGTCTTTCAATTGAATATTTATCGGCCAGCTTTAGTAAAGCCATGCATGATTTATACCCTTGCTGTTCGACCTTGTGGCTTGTTAAAAACGAATCAACAACAATTGCAGTGTTTGCTCCAATTTTAGCCGCCCAATTCCTGAACCGTTCTCCATTCCAGCTTACATACTTTTGATGATCCGGCGGCATGTGTGCTTCAATTGTACTATATTGCCCAATTATTCCGTAAAGTCTATGGTGAGAACTGATTCTATTGCCTTCAAAGAATACTTCAATAGCATTCCTTGTAATTCTTACATCAACTTTTTGTTTTATATATTCATAAGGCACCGAATAGTTTTGGTAATCTACAGAAATATGGTAATTATATTGAACAGTAGCAATTTTCCAGCTTGCAAGTTCAAAGGATTTTGATGGTAATGGTAGTAAAAACGGCTTTTCTTCTGCAAAAAGTATAGCCCTGCTTCCATTTTTCTTTTGAAACGGCTGTGAAGCTTTTCAATAATTGCTTCATTTAACTCCTGTAAAGACAAGAACTGTAGGTTACGTATTGCAGCAAGTATCCATGTTGAGATTATTCCAACCGCTCCTTCTACAGTAGGCTTATCTTTAGGACTTTTTACTCTTGCAGGTATAACAGCTGTTCCGTAATGCTCGGCCATCTCTTGATAGGTTTTATTAATAACCGGTTCATGCCGGGAAACTTTTTCAACACCAGTTTTTAAATTATCGGGAACTAATATTTTTGTAACTCCGCCAAAAAACTTATAGGCATTGACATGAGCCGTTATCCAGTTTTCCTGATTTTGAGAAAGGAAAGCTTCGACATATGCATACCCGCTATACGGTAAAGCTGCTACAAAAACGTATGCCGGAATTATCTCGCCCGTATCAGTATCAATGACTTCAGCAGTTTGACCAGCCCAATCGACTTCCATTATTTCACCGGGTTTTCGGTTAATGTGCATAGTGGCATTTGTATTCTTTACAAAATCACCGTAATACTTATTGAATTGGGTAGATTTGTATGGAATCTCATTGGCTTCTCTGCATTTTTCGCAGTATTCTACCCAAAGCAGAGTTAGTGTAACTCCGCTTTTTGCCATTTCACGATGAATATACTCGTAATCGGGCATTTTGTAGGTTGGTATGCCCCCTTCATTTGGAAACAACCGTCTGTAGATCTCCTTGTTAGACAAATCAGATGCTATTTGCCAGTTCATTCCGGTTTCTGATGCCTTCTGCAAAACAGTTACTACAGTAGTGCGTGAGCAGCCGCAGCTTGCTGCTATTTGGGAATTGTTGATTCCGAGGTTGTTTAGCCTGAGAATCTCTTTGTAATTGGTCATCTCGTGACCCTCCTTGAATTTATTTACATCGTTTTGATGCATAAATCCATTTTACCGGTGGGTCACACTTGTTCAATCTTGCCGGAAAGGCTGTTCAATTTTAAACGGTCACACTGTTCAATCTGTGCGGTCAAAGTGTTAAATCTGGTCCGGAATATTCAACCGTAAGAACCATTTCATCCAATTCATTTCTAAGCCTTTCCATCTTTAACTTTATCATCTCGTATTTTGCAGACCTTTCCATCCCAATCAAAACCTCTTCATAAAAATTTCAAAACTTGCCCATTAAGCAAATATTACCACAAAACTTGCCCTATAATCAAATTGTGTTTTATGTGGAAGGTGCTTGGAATGAAGAAGATAAGAAACTTGATTGGTGACAGGGTTAAACAGGCAAGGAATAGCTGCAAACCGAAAATAACACAGATTGATCTCCTTGCCCGCTTGGCAATCAAAGGAATTGAATTAAACGAAACTGCCATATCTAAAATTGAAGCAAAGACTCGCCCGGTGACCGATATTGAACTGGTAGCCATAGCTGAGTCTCTTGAGGTTACGGTAAACTGGCTTCTTAACCTTGAAAAATGATTTTTATTTTCCAAGTATGTCTTTATATTTCGGATTATTCTTTACATACTTCTCATAGGCATAGTCCTTATTCAACAAGCACTTCCAATACTCAAGTTTGTCATCAATCCGTCCAACAAGACCGTCAAATTTGCCCGCGTCCCTTGCAAATACTACAAGAAGCATAATCACTGACAGGAAGAGCAGGGGAAGGGTCATGAGGCTGAATGCAAATTTTATGGCTTCGTTTGGATTGACACCCGCTTTTATAAAATCATCTATCACTACCTTGAAAGCCTTCTGAAGAATATCAAGAGGCAGTACACCTACAACAGCATTCTTGATATTTTCAATGATGAAAAAGAAAACCGCAATTGTACCTAACGCAAGCTTGACTGTTTTGGAATCTCCCCGTAGTGCCATAAAGAACCAAAGCAAAATGTAGCTGATGCCATATAGGCCGAACTGCACCCATATGTTAAAGTTCATAGAAGTTTCATTTCCTTTAAAAAGCATCGCCAAAAGCAGCCCTATAAGTGCCGAAAATGCGGGTACTAATACAAGCCATATTATACAGAGAAACACCTTATCCTTTACTGCCTTTGTAAACATTACTCCAAAACCTATGCTGATAGCAATTGCTGAGAACATGAATATGTAAGAAAATACTGGACTCTTCGGTTGAAGCATACCGCTTGCAATAAACACAAACCAAAGGATTGTCCACACTATGTGTTTTGGTTTCATCATTGTCTATTTGCCCCCTTTCAATTCTTCAAGACAGGATTTGCATACATTTTTACCTTTGTAGTTTTCAACATCCGTTGCATTCTTGCAGAATATGCAGTATGGTTGGTATTTCTTTAAAACCACACTTGCCCCGTCCACAAAAAATTCAATCGGATCTTTTTCTTCGATTTCCAAAGTTCTTCTTAGTTCCATGGGTAGAACGATCCTGCCCAGTTCGTCTACTTTTCTAACGATACCTGTAGACTTCATTCCCCACACCTCCATTCATTTATTTAATTTTCTATTCAACAAGAGAATCCCAATCTACGTTTACCTCTCCCGCTATTGCTCTGATAGTCATCTGAGATGGATTCCTTGTCCCATCCAAGTATTGCTTGATTACTTTGCTTGAATAGTCATATTTAGAGGAAAAAGCATCTGTGCCACCATTTTGCTTTACAAGTTCACGAAAATTATCATTGATTTTCAACGCTCACACCTCCAATCTCGTTAGTATTGTACTCTTTTTTTAAAAACCGCTATTATATACCTGCTGCCGCCTTGTGCATAATTGGTGTCAAAGCAGGAAACAAGTTCCCAGCCTTCCTGACCATGCTTATTAGCCACACTGTCGAATTGTTCTGTGTCAAGTACACCACCAAAGAATCCTTTTACTTCAAATTTCAGACTTTTGTATTCCCACTTATCCATACGACAATCCCTCATTTTATAATAATGTACTGCTGTTCCTTGAAATCAAATTTGTCTCCCGGTTCAAAGGTTTTAAGGTCTATTATCAAGTCCAGTTCCGGGTTTCGGTCATGCTCTTCTTCTCCATACCAGCAAGCGTAAAACTCCATTTCTTCGTTATCTACCTTGTTCCTGCGGATATAATCAAAAAGTTCATTGACGCACTCTCTGTGTGCTAGATACATCGGCTCATTGATTTTCCTTATTTCTTCATCAATGCAGAACTTGCCGATGTTTGGTTGAATCCTATAAATAAAACTGTTCTTTAAATGCCTCTTAACACCCGAATTCTCCATCGGCAGCTTTTCCACAAAAATACCCGCGGCATCCTCATATGTGGCAAAAACAACAACCTCATCCTCTTTGATGTGGGATAGGTCAATCACCTGTTCGAGAGGTATATACCCTTCTGGTAATTGTACATTTGCAAACTTCATTGCCTTTACTTCCTTGCCCGCGTCTTTTATTTTCTTTTCTCCAAAGCTGCCAAGAGGTAACTCTTTACTTGCAGCCAGATAATACATCATGCTCAATTTTCATCACCATTTTTTCTTAATTTGCAGCCTTCTCATTCTGCACTTCCTGTTCCATTGCAAGTAACTGCTCCAATATCCTATTAGCACCGTCAAATGAAGAGTATATAACCGGGATGTCCAGCACCTCTTTTTTGATCCGCCACATATTATCATGGGAGATATGCGAAGTTACCACTACCACTGCATCCATATCCTTCAGCACAGTGTTTATTTTAGACCAAGGCTCAAAGCCCTCCAGCACCTCCGCCTTATATCCAAATTTCAGCATACTCAGTTTATAGGCATTAGCATAGGTATTGTTGCCGAGAATAAGAACCTGCTTTGTAATCTGAATTTTCTCTCTTCTTGTAAATGCTCGAATATTGCTCGGCTTCCGTTTGAGAATATCTTCATCTGCGCTATCTTCAATGCCGCAGAAATTATCATTTTCATCTACATAAATGACTTGTCCGTTCTCAAGCATTTCAGGTGCATCCTTTACAATAATCTTCTCCCCGGTCAGCTTTCTTAAAAACACAAGTCCTTCCGTTATTTCAACGATACCGTATTCAAATCGGTCATAGTAGGATGAGTATGTATAGAATTTCATGGATGAAAATGTGGTTACAACCGCATCTCCGTCAAGGCAAATGATCTGTCCTGCTTCAGCTTCAATAGTGGCAAAGAACTCATTGCTTGTTTCAATTTCCCGAAGCACAAGACCTTCGCTTAACTTCTTGACCACAAAAGCCATCCTATGTCCCTTTGCCTTTACGGAAGGCATGAAGCTGTCAGCATTATGCTTCACATTACGGTAATACCTCAGGAAATTGTTTTTTGAATCAACGGAAACAATGTTCTTATCCCTTAGCTGGACGCTTGAGGGGACATTGTTAAGCGTAATAAATACACCGTCACCCTTTTCAATTCTAGGTTCATCACTTTTAGTGCTGAACACAGCAAAGCTGTGGATATTATATACAGACTCTTCTGGGGAAATCCTGTTCTGGAAGGCATGCCTGAAACGGTAGAATTCATCTACAAGTACAAACTGGCCTTCAGCCAGATAAACCGCAGCTGGAAGTTGTATAATTTCCTCACGCGTCTTATCAGGGAATACAACATAATGGGTATCATTTTGGATGTCAACATACCCAATTTTAAAAACAGTGCTGGGGATACGGTACTGGTGCTTGGATTCCACCCTCAAAGCATCACTCAGACCGTCAATGGAAAGATAATCCCCAAAACACTTATACCGAACAAGCTCTATGCCGTTTTTACCCGCAACCAAATAATCCTGATTGCTGAAATTTTCAGACATGCAGATAAGCCTACGATTCTTTTCACTGAGTGATTTGTAGTACAAGGCTTTAGCTACAGAATTATCTGAATAGAATACTGCAACCTCTTGATTTGCTCCATCAATCCCGGCAAAATCTGCATGGGAGTGGGGAACAGGTTTAAAAAACAGTTCAAGGTTTTTCTTGATATCCAGGGATGATGCTGTTAATTCTTTTAAATTTTTTGTATCAATCAGCCTTTCGCACATATTTTTCACCCTATTTATTCTGAATAATGATCCCATTTTCAATCAAATTTATCATAGATTTTGCATTAATTTTATCTACAATTGAGCTATATTCATTGTTTAACTCCTTCAAAATCAGGAATTTATCTGATAGATACTGAAGCTCGCTTATATCACCATTATCATATTTATTCTTTAAAACATCTAATTGGCGGTTCAAAACGCCTTTACGCTCCTGAGTTGTAGAATATGTAGTAAGGCTCTGTTTAAAAATATTATACTGTTGTTCCACATAGGTATCAATTTGCTGCCTTAAAACATTTCCATCTGCTTGAAGCTTAGAGCGTTCCGCCACTGCTGTTCCATATGAAGGATCGCTTTCACCGACACATGACTTTATGCTTGAGATCAAGCTACTGTGAAATCCAATATAGGCATTAATTTGGAGCAATCCAATATTATTATCCTCACATTTCTTCCTGAGTGATGACAGGGAATATGTATCAGAACCGTCAACCGTAGATGGAATACTAAACGAAGGATCAAATTGTACATCTCTAGTTTCGTTGAGCCTTGATTTCAGAGCATTTTTCCCCTCATCAATGCTTTGGCTAAGGCTTGTAATTTTATCCTGAACAATCCGTTTCCTGCTATTTAAATCATCAACAGTAAGCTGTGTTGAATTTCCTTGATTCAACTTCTCTTGCTCAACAGAAATCTGCTTGTTTAAAACCTCCAATTCGCTTTGAGCCAATGAAAGCTGTTTTATAGACAGGCACACATTATAATACTCAACTTGCAACTGGTATTTTTCTGCCATCTGCTGCTGTTCTTTTTTCTTCGGATACTGGACTTTATCAAAATTTAATCGGTCAAGCTGGTTTTGAAACAAAGCAGTTTGTTTCCTGCTGTCATTAAATTGCTTAAGAGTATTGCTATACTGCGATTCAAGAACCTGCTGTTCGCTATCCACCACCTGTATATTCAAATTACTGTTATCAACATATCCCTTAAGGTCATCAAGGGATTTATTGGTATAGATTCTGCCAGCAGCATATACACCTGTAACTGCAATACCTAAAGTTATTAAAATAACAATTGAAACAAAACGCTTATTTTTTACCACAATCATCTGTCCTTTCAATCAATAAGATTTATCTTTTCAAGAAGCCACCACAGTATTTTCCGTGATTTGGTCACAACCTGTGCTTCACAAGCCATTCCAACCTTGATTTGGGATTTGACTCCTTTGTAGCTTTCAAGTTCAGTTTCTTCAACGGTAGCTTCCACCATATAGTAGCTTGATCCTGATTCCTTATCCACTCTGGCATCCGTACCAATCTTTTTCACTATACCTTCGACCTCACCGTATTCACGATAGGGAAGCGCAAGGAAATGGTATTTGATTCTTTGCCCTTCTTTAATGCTTGCAATATCCTTATTAGACACCATTAGTTGAATCTTGTATTCAGTGCTTGTATCCGGGACAATTGCTGCAATGTCAATTCCGTTTTGAAGCAAATCGCCTCTGTTGATTTCCGTATATAGGTTTACTATACCATCAATAGGAGAAGTTACAGTAGCTTCTTTCAAATTCAGTTCAAGGTTTTTCAATTCACTTTTAGCCTTGTCAAGGTTAGTCCTATTTGCTGACAGACCATCCTCAGTTTGCACAAGCGTATCAAGACGCAATTTTTCAAGTACCAGTTCTGTATTCTGACTCTTGCTACTGTATGCATCAAGGCTTGTCTTCCACTTTGCTATGGAAGCTGAAAGCTCTGCAATGCTTTGTTCAGATTGCTTGATTGAATCCTGCAGGTTCATTACAAATTCATTTTTGAATTTATCCGTATCCAACTTTGCAAGATCCATTTGATTCTTTGCATCCTCCAGTTCCTTTCTTGCTACCCCGCCCGCGTCATAAAGCCTTTTAAGCCTTTCATATGTAACATTTTTTTGCTCATATAGTGAGTTCAATCGGGTTAGATTGAATGCAAAATCTTCATACCTTCTTTGATACTCTGTACTGCCTCTATCAAACAGGTTCTTATTCTTCTCTACTGAGGCAAGCAAAGTCTCCTGATTTTTCAAAACTTCCTTTGAGTTTTCCAGTTTGACCTCTGCCATTTTCTTTGAAACTTCAGCATCACCTTTTAGCTGTATAAGGTCAAGTTTGGAGTTATTCATCTGCTCTACATTTGTTTTCCTATCTGTCATATATTTCTGAAAGCGGTTATAATAATCGATCTCATCAACATTGTCCGAATCAAAGAGATTTTTTTCTTCCTGTATGCTTTGCTTGAACTTTAAAAGATTCTTGTTTTCCTTTTCAAGCCTTGAAACTATCTTTGCTTTCTCATCCTTATCAAGCAAAATTCCATTGGTCTCGATGGTATAAAGTACATCACCCTTTTTGACCCGCATACCTTCTTCTATGTTAACCTTGTCTACTCGCCCAGCAACAGCATTCCTTATTGTACTTATCCTGTCCCCAGGTCTTACTGCACCGTTTGCCTTAACATAGTCTTCTATTTCACCGAAATATGACCAAATCAACGCTGCACAGATTATGGCAATGAGTATATATATAAACCACGTCATGAAAAAATGGGGTTTTGCTTCTAGCATTTCCCTGCTGTCAGACATGTCCTTTATATCTTGTATGTAGGTCTTCATTCCCCTTCACCTTCCTTTGCGGCTGCCGATTCAAATACTCCTCCGACAAAAGGAGCAAAGGGAATTGATGGAATAACAGGTTCCTTTTTTATTTCATTTGTCTCAGGTAACTGCTCTTTCCATAGATCATAGTACAAACCCTTTTTCTGCATCAGTTCATGATGAGTTCCACTTTCCACAAATTCTCCCTTATCCATAACATAAATCTTATCGCACCTCATTATGGTAGAAAGTCTATGGGCAATTATAAGAGTAGTTATTCCATGTGTATGTTCGTTGATAGTCCTCTCTATGGCTTTTTCTGTAATTGAATCAAGGTTGCTTGTGGCCTCGTCCATTATTAGTATATCCGGCTTTTTAAGCAGTGCCCTCGTTATAGCCAGTCTTTGCTTCTGACCACCCGATAGATTAGAGCCGTTTTCCTCCAGCATGGTTTCATATCTTAACGGCATCTGGTTAATAAAATCATGTGCCTTTGCCATTTTTGCAGACTCAATAACAGTTTCCATATCCGGGTTTTCTATGCCTAGTGTAAGGTTCTCATATATTGTACCGCTGAAGAGGAAAATGTCCTGTGAAATATATGCAATGCGTTCACGCAGATAATTCATATTTATATCCTTGACATTGTAGCCGTTGATTAGGATTTCGCCTTTTTCCCATTTATACAGGTTCAATAGTAGCTTTACCAAGGTTGTTTTCCCGGAGCCGCTTTCACCAACAAATGCAATTTTTTCACCACTATTTATGTTAAGGTTAATATTTTTCAAGACTAACTGTCGGGTACCGTAACGAAAATCCAACTCTTTAAATTCTATCAATCCCTTAAGTGTGCTTGGTGATATTTTTTTGTCTTCATTTTCACTCTTTTCAAGTTCCAAATCCAATATTTCTCCCAATCTATCAGAAGCAACAATAGCTGTCTGCATCATAGGCTGAAGGTTAATCAGATTTTTTATAGGATCGAGGAAATATGCTAGTAATGCATTAAAAGCCAACAGCTGTCCAACTGACATATCACCCTTTATAACGCTGTATGCGCCTACCCAAAGGATTACAATTCCTCCTACTGAAGCAACAAATCCTGTAAGGGAATTCTCAAGATTGTTTATCCACCCACCTTTGAAAATGCTCTTCAAAAGCTTTACAAACTTTTTCTCGGTTTCAATGTTTGCCTTGCGTTCGGCATTAAAGGTTTTAACAGTTTCAATACCATTTAAAGACTCAACCAAATATGATGTAAGCTGTGCATTGTTTTCCATCTGCACCCGGTTAATATCTCTTATCGGCTTATTAAAAGAAAAAACAATGATTGCATAGGCTATAACCATAATGAAGGCAATGGCAAATAAAAACGAGCTTTGAGAATAGAGTATTATTCCACCCGCTATTGCCATTATGGTATCAATCATTATTGTAAGTGTTGCTCCGGATATGGCTTCTCTCACCTTTGATGCGTCCATAAATCTCGATATAATTTCACCAACTTTTCGAGTTCCAAAGAAATTCATGGGTAGTTGAAGAACATGGTTGTAATAGCCAAGGATTAAGGATATGTCCAGCTTCTGGCTTAAGTATAGAAGCAAGTGTGATCGAAACGCATTTAACAGAAGTTTGAAAATGCTTAAAAGGATGATTCCCACCGAAACAATATGCAATGTTTTCATTAAATTATTCGGCAGAATATCATCCATCATGAATTTGAAATAGAAAGAACCTACTATCCCTAAAATAGTATAGATGAGGGATGCTAGAAATATATTGATAATCAGCTTCTTCTGAGGAACTAATAACCCGAAGAAGCGTGTGAATATTCCCTTTGTTTCATTTCCTTTTTTAAATTGTGCTGATGGCACAAGAAAGATAAGCACCCCTGTCCAGACTTTGAAAAATTCCTCTGGAGTGTACTTGACAATTCCCTTTCCAGGATCAGCAATTATCACTTGTTTCTTCGTTATTTTATGGATTACAACATAATGAAGTAAGCTTCCATCAACCACTATATGGGCAATTGCAGGAAGCGGAAATTCAGAAAAAAAAGCCTCCTGATTGCCACGGACGGCTTTTGCTGTAAATCCCAATTTTTCTGCTGCTATTATTAAGCCATAAGCATTAGTTCCTTGTTTATCAGTCCCCGCTACCTCACGGATTTTTGTAATTGGAATTTTTAAACCATATTGTTTGCTAATAGTAGCAAGACATGCTGCACCACAATCCGTTATATCATACTGCTTAATGCAATAATATTTTTTAATAACTGACATTCTGTCCCTCACAAAGATATCATTAATATCATTTATAATTTTATAATAATTTTATAATTTTATTTGTTTCAAAAATTGTTCTTGTTAAGATACTCTCTAATAAAGGCATCTTTTCCCTTTGCCTTACCAATTTTAGCGACATATTTCCTTACGTTAATATATAATAATGTAATAAATATACAACTCACAAAAAGTATCATAGTAGCCGTTATTAAATCCATAAAATACTCCAATTCCAAACAATATTTTCAAATATTTCTAAAACACACACTTATTGGTATATTTCTATGATTACTGACTATTATTTTTCTATTTGTTGTTCCTGTTTAAATTTTTCTCTTCCGGCTTCTTTTGCATAATTTGCTACTAGCGTCCGAACCCCTAAATATAATAGCAATAGAAAAACCATCATACAACAAAAAGATACAACTGCAACTTGAAGAACTTTTGTTTTAGAAGAGTTTTCTGAAGTATTCTTTATTTGTTCTTTATTTTCTTCACGAATCTCCTTTGAAAATAAAGGTTTAAAAACTTCCTTAAAATTTACTTGTTCTTCTATTAAATAGAATCCTGCATCATTAGGACAATCGATAATCTTTGATTTTTTCGGTAATCTCAGAATCTCCATTGCCATTACAATATCCCCAATACTAAACACAAATGCCAAAGAAACAAATAAAACAGCATCTAATCGTCCCATGTTCAACACAAAAAAAGCTGGGATAACACTAGTTATTAATAATGGGAAAATAGCAACTATAAAATAAGCATTTTTATTTACTGGAACATCACATGTGCAATATGCAATAATTTTCTTGATATTATATCCATACTTAATACTCCTTATTGGAACCTTTCCAAAAAACGCAAAAGCAAACCCATGCAACAGTTCATGTACAAACAATAATAGTATTAATAAGACAAAAAACACCCATCCGATATCATAATTAATATTTCCATCATTTATATAAAACGATATGAAAAATAACGGTATAAAAACCACAAAAAACAATCCAATAACTAATATGTTTAAAAGCTTGATATTGAATAAAAACAGTCTCTTACTAATTTTACTCACCGCCCAAATTAAAATATACACTACACTATATTTTCAACTTTTTTTAATACATAAATAATCAGATAACAGGATAGGCATGGACGGGCATAAAAATTTTATTTATGCCTGTCTATGCCATTTCTTAATTTAGAGAACATTAAACGTTCATCCTAACAAATTATTTTGTTCTGTACTTGTATTCTTCTTCTCTGTATCCTCTTTCATAGTTTGTGTTATAAACACTTTTTAAGTCTCTGTAAACTACAGGTGTTGCAACTGCTCCAACTATTGCTACTGCTGCAAGAGCAATAGCAAACCCAACTATGATTACTCCACCATTAATAGATTGGGTCTCTTCACGATCCAAAACATTAAACCCTGGATTTTTAATTGCTAAAACACTCGAATTCATATTTATTTATCTCCTTTTATTTTATTTTTCCATCAAGATAGTCTTTTCTAAAAGCATCTTGACCTGCAGCCTTGCCTTCATCAGCAACATATTTCCTGATCCCTATATATCCACCGCCACCAACTACAGCAACTGCTAAGGCTATTATGGGCAGAAAAGCTATGCCGCCATTGCATTCCATAACTTCATTTGAAGTTAATTCCTGAAAAGATTTTGAATATATCATTGCTCTGACCTCCTATACATTTTTTCCCCCACACTTTCACATAAACCATAATAGTCGACATCTTAAGGTTATGATTAACTATGGAGTTTATATCAAATCTGCATTGCAGAACGATATCATAATATATTTTCACTTACCCCTATATATACATCGATAATAAAATCTTCTAAGTTCATCGTTGGAGTCACTTCTTGCATCATTACATTGTATCCTGGAGTAATCTGACGCATATTATTCTTCATAATAAAATCTGTCATCTCATTATAAACATCCTGTAATAATGCAGGATTGCCTTCATGCCTTGCATATACAGCATTAACAATTCTAAATATTGGCTTAAGCTGATATTCTGTCAAATTACTTATACTTCTATCGATTGAAATTAATATTTCAAAATCAATTATGCCATTATAGTCAATGGAATGTGTGGTTGTTACTATTGGAGAAGTTTTTTTAACTCCATTCAATTGCATGAACCTTTCAATATTTATAAATTCATTATTAATTTCTTCTTGTTTCAACTTCTTTCTTAATGATATAACATTTTCCAAATACAGTTCTTTCCCAATTTCTATTACTGCCATTTATATATTTTCCACCTTTCTCTCATGTGGACAAGAATATTCTTTTTTCCAATTTTAGCATATATTCAAAAAGAACACAACATAATTTTTGTTTCTTTCTAGTTCCATAGGAACATTTAATTAATATTTTTTTCTTTTAGATATTTCAAATTCTCCTATATAAGCATTTAAAGTATTTGTATAGGAGTTGATAATTGCCATGGATTACAGAAAACTAGGTCAGCGTATTCGTGAAACGCGGATTTCAAATAAATATACACAAGAAAAACTTGCAGAACTATGTGAAATATCACCAACATTTTTAAGTGCTATTGAAAGAGGAAACAAAAAATTAAGTGTCGAAACCCTTGTCAGAATATCTTCTGCACTCGAAATCAGTGTCGATAGGTTATTAATTGACTCTATCAATTATAATGTAGAAGATAACATACAAGACATGGTCAATCTCTCGAAAATGCTTTCCACAAGTGAACTCAAAATGGCTACCGAACTTTTGTCATTGTTTATTAAATATCACGTTAATGGTATAAAGGAATGACATTCCTTTACTTTTTAAACTCTTGTATTTGTCAAGGTGCAGGTATACTTTTCATACTTTTCAAGCTAGGAATTCATGTTGCTTTTTTGTTATTCATCTTCCCTTAAGCATTCTCTTTAACCAGTCTGCACACTTTTTATCACATCCGTTTCTATCACAGATATATGCTACAAGTGCCAAGATGCCCATTACCCCAATAAAAATCAAATTGCTTTTCAAATCATAAAAATCCCAAACCATTTAATTATGCCCCGAATCTTTAATTACATATTCCAAACACTTCCAATTTTAAATATAACACGATTGGTAAGGCATGTCAATTCCTATAGTTCATAATTTTACTTCTCAAAGGTCATTTCCTTTTTAGCATTGCCCATATTTAATAAAATGTGGGTGATTATATGAATTTAAAAGAAGTTTTAGGGCAAAACATAAAAGAAGAAAGATTAAAAAAAGGATGGTCTGTGGAAAAATTAGCCGAAAAGCTTGAGGTTTCATCTAGGTTTTTAAGTGCAATTGAAAGAGGTGATAAGACATTTAGTATTGAAAATTTTTATAAAACTGCTGGCATATTTGAAGTACCAATGGATTATTTGTTAAGAACTTCAAATGATCAAGAGCGTTGGGATTCTTCAGTGATGCATTTAATTAAGGACTTTTCAGAAGAAGACTTTGGTAGGGTAATTGAAATATTAAAAATATTAAAGAACTTTAAGTCTTGAAAAAGTAATTTCCTAAACCGCCAAAAAGTACGCACCCTCTTATGTCAAAAATCTAATAGAAAGGGTGCGTTTTTGCCACTTATTGACATCAGTTTCAGCTATTTTTGATTTACTTCTTACACAATTTTACCCCATAAATGCCGAAAAACCCTTGCAATAAGGGTTTTCGATTGTATCAAAATCAGAGTCTTTATTTGGAGGCGCCACCCAGATTTGAACTGGGGAATAAAGGTTTTGCAGTTCCCTCCAGTTAATCCAGTTGACACAACCCAGTTATTATAAGGCTTTCAGCCTGTTAATTCTTGCAGAAATGTAACGGTTATCTTCAGTTTACTACTGCTAACCCTAACAGTCAAGTTACAGCAAGCTTACAGCAGATTTTACTAATTATATTTAATTCTAAAAACCGTTAGTACCATCGATATTAAAGCTGATTTTCTTTAGAATATCTTCCATAAGTTTTGCCTCATTCTCTGTAATACCTATGAAGAGTTTACTTTGAACCTGTAATGCTATTTCTGTTAACTTTTCCCTTATAGTTCTGCCTACATCTGTCAAGTACACATTAAAGCTTCTTCTGTCATGTTTGCTTACTTCCCGATATATCAAATCTCTTTTTTCCATACTATCAAGAATACGGGTAAGGTTAGACTTATTTTTGCATGTTCGCTGACATAACTCAATTTGAGAAATTCCGTCCTCCTCCCAAAGTCGTAATAACACCGCAAATTGATCAGAAGTTATATCAAAGCCATTTGCCATAAATGCCTTCCTTAATGTCTCCTTAATTTGCCACGAAGTGTTTATCATACTGTATCCTAATGATGCTCTAATACTGGTATTTTGATAATTGTCATTCATTCTGTTTTATCTCCGTATACATGAAAACTATATTAAATTGATTTTTTCCCATCTGTTAATAATACCTGCATATCTGTCCTTATACTTTAAAATACGAGGTTTCAGTCCTATATTTATGACTATCTGATGAATTATCCATTCAATTATAGTTTTACCTTTATGATTTCTAACTGCATTATAGAAGTTATCAACCTTTTTGTGTAGAGAATTAATGTTTCTTAAATCTTCAAAGGGATTTGTATTATGATTAAGCTTTAATAAGTACTTCCCCCTCCTTGAAGCCCCTGAAAAGAGTATTAACCTTTCCATCACCTTTACTGCTTCATTTCCGGCAGCATTTTCATATGTACTTACTGTAAAACCATATTTACCATAAAGTAGTTGTCCAAAAACAAACCCACCTCTGTCAATAAGCGTTTTAAATTGTCCCGAAACATTACTTCCATAAGTTGGCGACCCCAAAACAACAGCGTCTGACTGCTGTAATTCTTGTACCAATGTATCTATACCATCATTTGTTATTATACATCTGCCAGTTTTATAACACAACATACACCCTTTGCAAAATTCTATATCGTATTCTACAAGGTTGAAAAGCTTCACTGTCACATCTTCCTTCGATGAAAGGTAACTCTCGATTTCTTTAAGTATTTTTCCAGTTGCGCCATTTTTTCTTGGGCTACCATTTATTATTACTATATTCATATAAACACCATCCTTTTAGTTGCATATTTAATAGTTAATATATCAACTAATATTTAAAAAGTCAATACATTACTTGGCCAGAATTAGCTAAAATGGCTTATTTTATAGAAAAGATAGGTTCTCCGGAAATAATGTATATACTTTCTGGTACTTAAGTTGTAAAATATAATAAACTTGGTATGATAAAGTAAGCAGAAAAATTTTGATATTTTCAAAAATATTAGTAAAATTACTCCATTAAATACAGAGGTCTACATAACCAGTGTATTGATTTTTGTGTTTTTCCAAGTCTTGAAGTTCTACCCAGCGGTATATTTACGACAATAGTTTACGCCTGATATACTCCATCACCCGTTGCACCTGTTTAGCATGCGATAATCCCACTAATCTTGCTATTTCACTATAATTAGCCTCTGGATTAAGCCTTAACGCCTGCAAGACAGCCTCTTCCCTTTCTGTGAAATAACCAGTGCCAATTTTATCATATATTTCTTCAATAATTACTTTCGCCAATGCTTCCCCTGCAACATCAGGCACCTCTAATGCCTTATCTTTATTTGCAGCCTTCCCTCTGCCTCTATCTTCAACTGCTTGTTCAAATGAACAAACTTCTTTTTGTGAATAGGTTAAAAACCTTTTGCTCGCCTTCAGTCCTCTTAAGTAATTCATAAGAACATTGCTCTCAATATGATTAATAAAGTTCTCATAGAAAGATAGCCTTGATGATGTGCAGTAATAATCATCTTCAAATAGCCTCCACAACCGTTCAGAATATAGGCTTTCCAGTTCTTCTACCTCAATTTTATAGGTATTCCCCCACTGCCGAACATGCTTTTTAGCCTTTCCTCGGATTACCCCTGCCAGCTTTTTATATAACTTCTCAAAGTACCCGTCCTGCCATAAATCTTCAACTTCAATAATAAACTTAATCTTCGAGGTCTCATATTTTCCAGACAGTCTTCTATATAAATCGGCTTCCCATTCTTGATAACTACATGTTATAGCTCCATGTGCTGTAATTAATGACATTTTTATCGCCTCCCATAATAAATAAGTTAATACTTTGCTATTTGTGACATAAGCAATGTATGGAAAGGCAGTTAATTGTGAAAAAAATTCTCATGATGTGTCAAACAATCAGAATTTAATAGTATTATAAGAGTGTAAGCACATGGGAGTATATTATATACTACTGTATATACTGCCAATCCTTCATACAGCATATAGAACAGTATTAATGATAATGGTTAAGGGAAGAAGTCGAGTCAAATTTACTGTATCGCAACATAATAAGTTAATGAGCAATTAAAATAATGTTGTATTTGGCTGCTCTAATTAGAAGCTCAAAGCCCTTGCTGTACATATAAGCAATGTACTCCAGAAATATGCCCTTCTCGACGAAACGGTTCTCGTAGTCCTTTACATCATCCTTCATCCAATCGGAGAAGTACCTCATAAATTTTAAATGGTCTTCAATTGTCTTTACAGCAAGCCCTTCCAGCTTTTTCACTGTCATAAACTGTTCATGCAGCCTTAAAAAATCACCAATAACAAAACCATCCTTTTTCACCTGTTCTCGATGTAAAGGTTCTTCAACAGGTAATGTTCCGTTCATAGAAATGCGTTTTCTTGCCATTTGCAGCCCTCCTGTAATATAGTCCGTTACATTGCAAGCTACCAAAGGTCTATGCCGTAAAACGCCACAAAGGTTTATAAAACAGCAAAAAAAGAAGCCTGACTGTTAACCCTCTGACAAGTTACAGTCAAGCTACTTTTAATAATTTGTCTAATCACTCTGATTTTAATACAATTTAACGGCTTTTACAATACGCAGAATAAATTTTTGTTTCTGCTAAAAAGTATAGCTTATGCGTTAAAAAGTGCACACCCCTCTATTAACAATATCAATATCTATAAATAAACTTATCTTATAATCTGCAAATCAGTAAGGCTTTCAATGGTTACCTGAGGTGAGTATTTATCACTAATCCTCTCAAACCTACCATAAGCCAAAACTTCTTTCTTGAGATAATCATCAATATTTGTTTTACTGTCAATCAAAGAGGTATTTATAAAAATTCTTGGCGTTTCCAGATCATACTTGTCACCAAACCATAGGGATTTATGCCCTTTTGCATGATTTGTAAGGTCTTCTACAACTCCAAAGACAATTATCAATTCCTTGTTTAGTCTATTAAAATCTTCATCCTTAAGAATCTCTGTTTTCTTGATGACCTCAAACAACTTTTTAGGAGTTTTCTCATCGATAATCCCCAGGTTTTCCAGGTCATCATATCTATCTCGCATATAATTAGCTAGTTTTGGTAATTTGTCAAAGTATTTTCTCTTGTTTCCGCTTTTTCTTCCTACCCGAATAATATTTGCACCTGTATTTGTTGTTCCTGATCTTCTACCTTCACCCTTCTCCCCATCTTCTTTTAAATCCTTTCTAAGTGACAGCACCGGGATAAGGTCTTTTTTAACATATTCAGGCTTCTTTACCGCATCATCTGAGTCATGATCCTGTTTTTTGTTCTTACTTTTTGCGGAACATTCACTTTTATGTTTAAAAGGTGATAGTTCTTTAAGGTATGCTCTTTTCTTTGAGGTCCCCGGTATATACTTTATTTTGATTCTACATTTTGGATCTTCGCACTTTATATTACCTACGTATTCTTTCTTATACATCCCTATAGGAAGAATTCCTTTCCCTTCAAGGTAAAAGTTTTGCATACCTTCCTCCTTTCAAAACAATAGCAAACAGATTTGTTTTCTGCATAAAATAAATTTCAACTTAAATATTCATGCTTCTGAGTTTTGAGGTACTGTATCCATTGATAAAGAATATGTTCCGGCTCTTTATATAGCTTCTGCTCAATAAAATCCACATTTGCTATAACTACCAGCTTTCCTTTTGCACGGGTTGTTGCTACATTTATAAGTCGCATTGCTTCACTTCCATGACAGCCCTTAAGAAACTTTACATCATATTTGGGCGGACCATCTATCAGGTCGAATACAATCATGTCCATTTCTCTACCCTGGTATTTATGTACTGTTGCTGCTTCAATTTTTTTGTCTGGATATTTTTCTTTCAATATTCCAAGCTTGCTTTTAATGAGCTTAGCCTGGGCACTATATGGTGCTACTATTCCGATTGATTTAATGCCGGATTTCAAGCCTGCCTCAGCTAATCCAAGTGCCAGTTCTGCAGTGTTTGGGTTTATCCAACTACTTTCACCTTTTCTTTCACACCAAGGATTTGAAATCGTAAATACTTTTGAAGTATCCAGTAAAACACATGCATTGTTTGCAAACGGCTCATGATTTTGTGCGTAGAAATTATCATCATTCCTATCACGCCCGTTTTTCAATTTCCCTTTATACACTATATCAATTATTGAATTTGCAATATCGGGATGGCATCTGTATTGAGTGTCAAGTATCGCCAGTTCTTTTAGCCCTTGACTGTTTATTACCTTGTGTGTAATTCCACATTTATCAAATATGCTATTTTTAAGCCATACGGCATCTTTTTCGTCAGCAATGGGGGAAAGTTGATAAAAATCTCCGCATTGCATTACTTTATCAGTTGCCAAAGCACAGGATGCAAACAGGCTTGGACAAGGAGCCATACTTACTTCATCCACAATTGCAGCATTAAATGTTCTTTCCCTGATTTGTGGGTTCAAAGTGCAGGATGTTAATGTAGTCCCTACTACCTTTGCGTTCTTTAATAGCTTGACTTCACTATCTTTAATCCTTGCCAGTTCTTTTTGTATATTTTCTATCTGCTTTTCAATCTGCTCAATTTTATCTTTTTCTCCGTTCAATTCATTTTCCAGTATATTCAATTGTTCTGAATCAATCTTACACTTGGACAATTCAGAGTGATAACTTTCATAGTCCTGATTTGCAGTAATAAATGCTTCCTTTTTGGTTGCACTTTCATAGGATTGATTATCAGTACTTCTTTTTTTGATTGCTTCCTGTTCTCTTAGGTCTAAAAGCTCGTTTCCCAATTGTTTTCTTTTACTTTTTGTAAATAACTTGAATACAGGATTTTGATTTTCCAGCCGATTAAATTCACTCCGTTTTCCAGTTATGGCATTACTGACTACTGTTACTTCCTGTTGAAGTTTTGCAAGCTGGTTTCTGGATTTGATATATTCTCTTTCACTCTTTATCATTTCGTCTCTTTTTTGGTGTAAGACATCAATCTTTTCTCTACAAAAAATATATTTCTGTTCAATACTCTTCAAGCTTGTTTCTGCCTTACTTTTATCCTGTCTCAGATTACCCTGCTGAAGGTTAGTTCTTCGCACTGTTTTGAAATAATTGCAGCAGGTGTTATATTTATAAGCTTCTTTGATTGAGTATAGCGCCATCTGATGATTTGACCTTCGCATATTTGCTTTTCATCAAACAGCTTTATTATTTTCTCCATCAAACCATCAACAGCTTCATTCGTATGCGCCGTTATCAGCAATGTGTTGTCTTCTTTTAAAAGCTTTTCAGCAATATAGCTTAAAGTTTGTGATTTTCCTGTTCCGGGAGGCCCCCATATAAAGGTTACATCAGACCCAATCGAAAGTCTTACGGCTTCCTTTTGGCTCTCATTAAATTCACTGGGGAATCGCCCAACCTTCTCTTTTTTTGAAATAATATCTCCCAATCCAAAAGCCTTTTCGGCAATATTTCTCGGAGGATTTTCCTGAAAATCTCTAATTTTAATAATTGTATCTCTGGTACTTTCAAGAAGTTTAACATTATCAATAATAAGTTTTGCTCTGTCTATTGGATCGGGTATATCCTTTGCAAATATATAAAGAGTCAATACTTCATTATCAACTCCGACTACTGTGGCACCGTGTTTTTGAGCACTTTTTGAACTGCCATCTACTATTTCAATTTCTGCAGGCGAATCAGGCATAGCATTATTTGAAAACTCTTCAAATTTATATATCATACCGTTTGGCATTTCAGCATGCATGTATCCATTTTTAACGATTATCGGTCTGTCAGATGTATTTTTTCTCTTTGTTGTTATTTCTTTGTTCAAGGAATCAACAAACTCATTTAATAGTGTGTTTGCATCCATTCAAACAGTCTCCTATTCTACGTATAATTCCCTGTTTTGTACCTATTTTTTAAATGAGTCATCCCACTTATTTGATGAAAAAGATTTTATTATATTCTTTACTCCACACTTCGGACATTTCAGGTATATATCAAAATGAGCTATTAAAGAATTCTCATGTTCTTCAGAATGCGTTACTACTACATCTTCAATTTTAATGCCTCCGTCAACTGTAAACGGTTCTTTAATATTGGCTTCAACTACTATTTCTGACTTGCGCCACTTACATAAATCTTTTATTTTAGCAACCTTATTATTATCTGTTAAATACATGATCATTCCCTCCTCACACTATCCTATAGCAAACGCTTATGCTCTAACCCTACGCCTTGTACGTATCATTTCCCTCACAACATTTTCAAGCTTAACACTTGAATCAGAAGCTTCCAAGGCAACCGCTACTGCATATTTTTGATTTACATTGGACCATTTTCTCTCACAATTAACAACTAAATAGTAAAAATCTCCATATTCATCAGATTTGTTTGAAAACTCAAATATTCCTTTCTGCAATGTACCTTTTTCCCTGAATTCAGAACCTGGCTCTGTTACATCACATACATGCACTTTTGGGAATAAATCAAGCGCCTCTTTCTTTCCTTTTTGAGAAGCATAAACTTGATACACATCATCAAAACTCTTTCCTCTGATTAATCTAAATGACATTTCATGTCCCATGTAATCAAGTCTTGATTTTCGTACTTCCGGATTAAAGGCTAGTGAAACTATAATCCTTTTCGTTCCTTTGGAGTGCCTGAACTCTTGGGGAATTGGAATTTCATAAATATGGGTCACATCTGGAGCAATTTCAGTATGGCTTTCTTTGTTATCAGCATACATTACTACCCTGTTTTCGAATGTATCGGTACAATTATCCAACACAGGCATACCATAGCCAGCCATCCAATACTTGATTTTATTTTTATCAAGTTTTATTGTCCCTCTATCATTTCTAGTAAATTCCGCAGGGACTTCATTTACTAATCCGCTTACTGAAAAAACTTTTTCTTCTAACATTTTAATAATTTCAGGTGGTATTTGTGAAGAGCATGCAATCAGCGCCCTTAGCATATTACAGGAAAGATCAGGGTACTTATTTTTAATTTTTGCTGCAACATGTGCAATAACGGGAGCTGCATAGCTCGTTCCACAGTCAAAACAGAATAATCCATCTTTGAGATTATTAGAAAAAAGTATTTTGCAGAGGCTAGGATTATTCTTGAACCTACTTGAAACTATATCAATACACCTATCTCCACCATAAGCAACAAAATCCGGCTTTTTTGCCCCTCTTACACCCGGTCCTATTCTTGAAATTGTTGATATTTGATTTGCTTCTGAGATGGGTATTGATTGGATAAGCCTTTCCTCATGGGAACTTGGTATATCACAAGTTGACAAAGCTCCAACGGTAATTGATGTTACTGAGTTGGCAGGATCAATAATACGACAATCGTTATATTTAAGGAAGTACTTAGGGTATTCTGCAGAAATATCTTTTATATCACCATCATAAAAAATTTCATATTTGGAATTCCCTGCAGACACAACAAATAAAACATCATATTCCTGCTGCAATTCGTCAAGTACACAGGCCCATGCTCTCGGCTTCCCATCAAGGTACGGGAATGCCGGGTCGCCTTGAGACAAGTTGAATATGTTACATTTATAGTTTCGATAAAAGTAATCAACGATTTCTCTCATTTGATTGGGTATGAGCCTGTCATAAATATTAATATATTTCTTTAAAATGGACTTGAATTCATTAATTCTGTTTTTCAGGCCGATTCTTTTGACCACATCATCAATATCAATTTCATCGCGATAAAATCGATCAATGACATCCTCATGCTCAAATGTAAGATTAAAACCTTCTTCTTTAAGTTCTTTTAGACACAAGTCACAGTTTCCAATGTACTCCCCGTCATGTATTTTAGCACTATAAAGGAAAACTGACGGTTTAAAAGTGTCAGTAGGTTCAAAATCACCATATGCACACATCGAAGCTACCATTGTCCCATGGCCATCAATATCAGAGTCTGAGTCTGAGTAACCCTCAGTGGAATAAAATACTTTTGTATCTCCAACTATATTTTTAAGTAGTGGATGCCCTCTAAAAATGCCGCTGTCAATAACACAAATTGATGAGCTGGTTTCCGCATCAATTTTGCTATTATCGAATGAAACATCATCTATAGCTAAGTTTTTCATACTTACAGCAAACTTATGTGCTATTAAATACTTCTGGACAGCATCTACTTTATACACCAAAGGATGCTCGAGTAACCCATCAAGCTGCTTTTTGTTAACCTTGACCCTAATTACAGCAAGCCCTGAGCTTATATAATCATCACTTATGCTGGCACCAAGCTTTTTAACATCTTCTTTAAATAATTGGGCTTTCATACGGGTATCCGAAACAGAATCGAAAACCCACAAATAACAGTCTACAAAATCAACATCTTTTATCCTGTCTAATCCTGCCCCAATTCTGTCCGTTGAATTCCAGCCATCAACATTTTTAAAGATTTTGAACAAATCATCATGTACAACCTTTGTTAATGCTATTTCCCCACTTGTATATTTGTTCAAAGCAGCATAAAAATCCACTTTTTCTGCTTCGCCTGCAAAAAGTACAATTATATTTTTATTTTCTTGGTTGATAATTTTTAGACCGATGGCATCTAGCTTCTCTCTCAGATCTTCAGATATGGAAACATCATCTTCTAGTTCTACTTTCGTTATAAGAAAGGGAGAAAACTTGTATTCTTTTGCTTTCTCAAGTATATTTTTTTCTTGAATTTGAAACTGTTCAAGCAAAAAATCACCATGTTTTTTATTATCCTTTTGAATAGTAGGACCAAAGCCTCTCTTTATTCTTCTTCTGTCTTGAGCAGGCTTGTCCACCCTGTGAAAAACCAGATGTTCCATTTAACCTCACCTCAAAATGCAGTAATTTTAGCATTCTATTATTTTTTTAATCAGGTTCATACGTTGCTTTTCATCCTGAATTTTTTTTGCAAAAGTTGCGTCATCTAATTCATCTAACCCATCCAATACACATCTTTTTATAGCTTCAAGGCATACCCTTTCAATATCCGCATAAGATAATCCGACTAAATCCTTAATATGTGTTTTAATTTTAGTTTTCTTATGCTTAAAACATCTCAGTTTTAACTCTACGTATTGAAGTATGCTATCTTCAGAAGGCATATCAAAGTATATAACTTCATCAAACCTTCTCCATAAAGCATTATCTATAAGTTTTTCGTGATTTGTTGCAGCAATGACAAAGGATTGGGTACCGAAACTATCCAGAAGTTGAAGGAATGTATTAACAACTCTTTTCAATTCACCATGTTCATCAACATTATCTCTACTCTTCCCGACTGCATCAAATTCATCTAAAAACAATACCCAGTTCCCTTTTGATGCATAGTCAAAAACATTTCTAATATTTGTTGCCGTCTCTCCTAAATAAGAGGAAATGAGGCTATCAAATCTTACATACAAAATAGGCAATCCCAATGAGGATGCTAGAATTTCAGCACAAAGTGTTTTACCACATCCAGGTGGTCCACAAAAGAGCAACTTCGTTTTAGGGGAAAGATTGTATGTGCAGAGGATATCCTTTTTTGAGTATTCTTCAACAACACCCTGTAATTTTGTATTGATTTGCTCACTTAACAAAATATCATCAAATGTTTTCTCTGAGTATCTAATATCAACCAGATTTAAACCCTTATCTTTGTCTTTGGGCAAATCCTTCAGACTATTAAAATATTGGGCACTTGAGCTATTACCATTATTAAAATTATTTGAAAACAATATGCTTTTTAGCTTATTTGCCAAAACATAATGATTTTTCTGCTTTTCTTCTTCAATAATTTCATATGCAATTTTAATAAAGCCTTCTTCATTCTGGCTTTTAAAATTTTCAAAAAGTTTTATTAACATCTCGCCGGAAGGCATACTTATTCCTCCTCTGGGCATATTATCCTAATACATTATATCGGAAAATAGATAATATAACCACATATTTTTATTAAAGTCTTCCAAAAATTGATTTCGGTTTATACTTATTCGATAATTATTTTAAACCGATCTACTATTTTATATCCTGTTTCACTGTAGCCAAACGTAAAAGCACTGGTAAAAAACTAAGTTTCCAGTGCTTTTATATTATTCTGATTAATTATATATTCCAATCCATCTCCAAGCCATCCTTAAAAGTAAAGGTTATCTGCTTCTCCGAGTGCACCGTTACCTTATCCATAGTGGCTTTCCAAAGCTCCTCATCAAAATCCATTAGAAGTCTGTTGCTCTGTTTAAGCTTACTAATGAAAGTGCCCATACTTTCTCTCTTGGCCGTGCGTTCCAAACGCTTGTCATTTATTTTTGCAAGACCGTTTTTAGCAGCCTCATAGCGTTTCACTAGTGCTGTATACCTCTGCTGGTACTCCTGCTGGTCAAGTGCAGAACGAGCGTTTTCTTCCACACACTTTCTAAGGAGTTCTGCTACAACCTCACATTCGTTCTGGAGTCTCACACTCTCTTTGTCAAGCTCGGTAGTATCGGTCAAAGCATAAATTATTTCTTCATAGCTCTGAAGAATCTCATCCTTATTATTGAGAAGGCTGTTAAAGGCTTCTACAAATGCCTCTTTTATTGCGTTTTCATAAAGGTGAGGTGTATTGCACCTCTTATTATTTTTAAATTTGTGATTGCACTGCCAGATTGTACGGCGGTATTTGCTGGTGGAATGCCATACCTTGCTGCCATAGAAGCCCCCACACTCTCCACAGACAATTTTCCCCGAGAAGCATCCGCCTCCAGTCTTATAACCTTTTACATCCTTGCGTTTTTTAAGTTCATGTTGAACAATGTCGAATACCTCAGGAGCAATAATCGCAGGATGGCTGTTTTCTACGTAATACTGCGGAACTTCACCTTCGTTTATCTTCTTTTTCTTCGTAAGAAAGTCAACAGTAAATGTCTTTTGAAGCATGGCATCACCTTTATACTTCTCATTCCGAAGAATGCTCAACACTGTGCTGGGCTGCCACTTGTTCTTGCCGGCAGGTGTTGGGATTCCACTTTCCGTCAAATGCCTTGCTATTCTCGGAGTTGTTTTTCCCTCAAGGAAGAGCTTGTAAATCATTCTTACAACCGTCGCTTCTTTTTCCACGATTTTGGGTAACCCATCTTCACCTTTTTCATAGCCAAGGAACTGTCCGTAAGGTATGCTGACCTTTCCATCAGCAAAGCGTTTTCTTTGCCCCCATGTCACATTCTCAGATATGCTTCTGCTCTCTTCCTGCGCCAAGCTGGACATAATGGTTATAAGCAGCTCACCCTTACTGTCCAAGGTGTAGATGTTTTCTTTTTCGAAATATACCTCAACGCCTTTTTCCTTAAGCTGTCGGACGGTGGTGAGTGTATCTACGGTATTTCTTGCAAATCTGCTCACCGACTTGGTGATTATCAGGTCAATTTTACCACTCAAGGCATCGGAAATCATTCTGTTAAAGCCATCCCGTTTTTTAATGCTGGTTGCTGAAATCCCTTCATCGGTATAGACCTCGACAAACTCCCAAGCCGGATTTGACTTTATATGCTTTGTATAATAATCAATCTGAGCCTCATAGCTTGATAGCTGCTCATCATTATCCGTAGAAACCCTTGCATATGCAGCTACTCTTTTTAAAGCTGCAGTTACCGCAGCGGCTGGCGCAAAGCGTCCGGTTGTTGCCGGAATGACCGTTATTGCTCTTGCGGCAGGCATTGTACGTTCCTCCCTTCCACACGTTTCCAATTACGTTCCCTTACTTGCTGGCGAGTCTCCTCAGTCCAACTTTCGCTTCGTGATTTATACTTCCATTCCCTCTGGACGATCCGGCCATCCATAAAAACAAATGCCAAAGTGTTATCCTCCGGCACCTGTATTTCCTTTATATTCAGTTTAAAGAGCTTCTCATCAAACTCTGAAATTCCCAAAACATCAGTGACCAGAGAGAGTAGAACCTTCTCCGGTATTTGTTTCGCTCCGCATCTTTTCTTTCCAAAGCGGTTATATGTGGAGCATATCCATACTTCTTTCTGATATTTCGTGCCAGCATTATTGAGTTTTCTATGATAGAAAGCTCCGCATCGGCCGCAGACAATCCTTCCTGTAAAAGGATAAACATTTGTAGTAGCGGTTCCGGCTTTAAACTTTGCTGTACGACTTTGAAATTCTTCCTTTACCTGATTAAAGACATCCCTGTCGATAATTGCCTCATGGTTGTTACTGACATAGTATCTTGGAAGCCTGCCATCATTTAATCGAGTACGTTTTTCAAGATGGTCGGATATGTATTTCTTTTGAAGCAATAGGTCTCCTGCATATTTTTCGTTCAGCAATATTTCTTTGATTTTGCAACTATCCCATTCTTTATGGTTCTTCGTCCTTAGTCCAAGTGAATTTAATTTTTTGGCAATAGCAAGCCTACCCATTCCCGATAGAAAATCACTAAAAATCAGGCGGACAACTTCCGCTTCCTTCGGGTTTATTTCAAAATTACCCTTTGATATTGTATAGCCATATACATCAAGTGTATTTGGGATTCCGTTCTTAAACTTGTTTCTGATCCTCCATTTGCAGTTTTCACTAACCGAGCGGCTTTCCTCCTGCGCAAAAGAAGCGAGGATGGTAAGCATCAGCTCGCCATCCCCGCTCATAGAGTGTATATTTTCTTTTTCAAAAAACACATCAACATTCAGACTCTTTAGCTCTCGTACCGATTCCAGCATGGTTACCGTATTTCTTGCAAACCGTGAAATTGACTTTGTAATGATCATGTCTATTTTACCATTTCTGCAATCTGCCAAAAGCCTTTGAAATTCCGTTCTGTTTTCTTTTGTCCCTGTTATGGCCTCATCGGCATAAACTCCTATGTACTCCCAGCCACGATGCTTTTGTATGAATTCGCTGTAATAGCTGATTTGCGATGACAGCGAGTGAAGCATTGCATCCTTGCCGCTGGATACTCTGGCATAGGCGGCAACACGTTTTTTAGCTGGTAGTTTTGCTGCCAAAGGCTCTATTTTCCTTATACTTCGCATCATGAAATCACCCCTTTCAGTTACCAATGTTAGCTCTGATTTTGATACAAAGCAAGTCAATAATGCTTCACAAGCCGCCAAAAACAGGCGTATATTTCACTCTGAGCATTCTTTCAATCTTACTATATTCATGCTCGCTTATAAGCCTGTTGGAGAGCATGGTTTTTGCAATCGCCACAGACACCCTGTAGTTCTTTTCACGCTCAAATTGCTCTTGAGTCATGCTCATTCCCCACTTTCCCGAACCTGTTAACAATATAGCATGCATGCCCACAAAACTTTCGCTTCCGATTCCCATAACTTTCAAAAGCCCTACCGCACTCTGCACAGGTGAGAGTATACCAGGCTTTTTTTACAAGCTGTCCTTCATTAGCCTTCCACCAGGCACGGCGGCATGCATCGCTACAGAATTTTTTATACTGTCCTTTTCTTCCTTGTATCAGGGGTTTACTGCAATGTTTGCAGATACTATGTATTTCTTTCACTGTCGGTCTACTGGTTTTTACAGCAGTAAGATTGTGTCGTCTACAATATGACTTTACTGTGTTTTCAGAAATACAGAGAGCCGTTGCAATTTGTAGGTAACTCTGTCTTTCAATCCGCATTTGCTGAATTTTTTGCTTCTGGTCATTGGTCATTTGTCTTACCTCCATAAAGCAGAAAAAGAAGGCATCACGCCTTCTAATCCAGTTGTTTCGCATAAAAAAAGAAAGGTTTATTTAGTGCAAACCTCTCTTAAAATACTCTTATACATTAATATTCATATTCACTCTTCATTGTTGTTTTTTATA
>JBMOLK010000210.1:0-7908 GCA_049325575.1 Bacillota bacterium
ACAGGTGCTATCCCTGCTTTGAGGATATAGAAGCTGTAATACATAGGTTTTTTGTAAAATTACAGCCTGCTAACATTTTACAGCTTGCGCCATTAAACATTTAAACTGGTTTCGAATTACTACTTAGAACCTTCTCAGGTGTTGCAAAGTTTTTCAACGCTAACATTGCTCCTTGTCCGGCCCAGTCCTTAAATACCGTCTTGAACTCTGGAAAGTATATCGAAAGCCATCTTTGTACCTTGTTATCTATAACGGTTAGCTGCTTTACATACCGTTCCCGGGTCTCCATTGCTATTCTTAACTCTCGGTAAACCCCTTCTGGCATATATGGCTCGAGGTATCTGCCATCCTTAACCAACATTGCTATTGTCTTAGGATCTTTGCGATCATTTTTCGTTGGACTGTTATCGTCAAACTCCTTGCTTCTCTTCACGTGCATCGGATTTACAAGCACTAACTTGGTGCAGCTCTCTTTCAGTGAATAACCAAAGTTGAACCAGTAATGTCCTGTAGGTTCCATTCCAACTATTAATTTTGATTTATCATGCTTCTTCATCAGTTCGTGCGTCCATTTTTCAAAGGCTTCAAAGCCTACGGCATCATTACTGATTTTTAATACTCCTGACAACTCAATGCCTCTGTAATCAAAAGCTCTGGCATAGTGTAGCTCGCTTCCTACATCAACTCCTACTACCATTGTTGATAAATCCATTTGCTTCAACTTCTCATTTTGGTTATACTTCATATTAGATGCCTCCTGTTTTATTTGATTTGTGGTTACTTGCGGCAACTCACATTTCAAATTTTACAGCCTGGCATCTCTTTTTTCAAAGTTCATTTTATTTCATTACAGGAATGCTCTAAAGTTAAATTTTCTTTTTGGATTCCCGGTTCCTTTATTTTCAATAGGGCTTCCACATACTTGCCCAGCATGTCGCACTCAATATTGACCGCGGTGCCTTCCTTTTTAGTTCCAAGTACGGAGGCTTCTGCTGTGTGCGGTATCAATGAAACCCCGAACACATACCCGTCTTTCGCAGCTACGGTAAGGCTTATTCCATCAACGGCCACCGAGCCTTTTTTAATGATATACTTCATTATTTCATCCGGCGCCCTGATAAAAACCCATAAGGCGCTGTCTTCTTCCACGATCCGCACAATGGTCCCCGTTCCGTCAATATGTCCGCTTACAATATGTCCCCCAAACCTGTCCGAAAGCTTCAAAGCCCTCTCCAGGTTTACAGCGCTGCCTGTGCTCAGATATGAAAGCCCGGTTCTCCTCATGGTCTCCGGCATTACATCCGCCAAAAACCATCCCTTTCCAAAGCCGGTAACAGTAAGGCAAATCCCGTCTACCGCAATGCTGTCTCCAACCCTCACATCGTCCAATATTTTTTTGCATGATATTTTAAGCCCAACCCTCCCTCCGCCATTATTGATTGCAGCAACAGTGCCGATTTCCTCAATTATTCCAGTAAACATCATCTTCACCCGCTTTTATATAATCCACATATGCTTCGTACAGCATGTCATTACCCAGCATTTTTACACTTATGTCCTTTAGCCTTAATGCATCATCCATATTCTTTATTCCTTCACCTTCAACCGGTGTTTTTGCATTTTTACCGCCGATGATTTTTGGTGCGATAAAAAGCATGATTTTATCTACAATTCCCGTTTCCAGAGCCGATGCGTTAAGCTCACCGCCCCCTTCAAGAAGCACGCTGTCAAGCCCAAGCCTGCCCAACTCCTCCATTAAGCCCGGCAAATCCACCCTGCCCCTTGAATCCTCCAGCTTGATTATTCTCACCCCCCTGTCAAGAAGCATGCTTTCCTTCTCTCTGCAAATCCTTGAGGTTGTAGCAAGTATGATTCCTGCCGGAGACCTGCCTGAAAAAATATTGCAGTCAAGCGGAATTCTGCCGCGGCTGTCCACAATAATTTTCGTACAATCCTTTCCGTTTTTCCCATCAAGCCGGGTGGTCAGCAAAGGATTGTCCGCAAGAACGGTATTAATCCCAACCATAACGGCGGCAACCCTGTCCCTCGTTTCATGCACATGCTTTCTTGAGCCTTCTCCCGAAACCCATTTTGAGTCTCCGCAGATGGTTGCAATTTTACCGTCAAGCGTCATTGCCGCCTTCATAATAACAAATGGCTTTGCTGCTTTAATATATTTGACAAATATTTCATTCAGCATTTTCGACTCGTATTCCAGCACTCCCTCAACCACCATTATGCCGGCATCCATAAGAATTTGTATCCCACGGCCTGAAACCTTTGGATTCGGGTCGCTCATTGCGATAACGACCTGTTTTATACCGGCTTCAATAATTGCCTTGGTGCATGGAGGTGTCCTCCCATAATGACAGCACGGCTCAAGATTAACGTACATCGTGCTTCCTTCAAGGCTGCAGCCTGCCTTTGAAATTGCCATTACTTCGGCATGCGGGCAGCCAGGCCCTTCATGATACCCTTCCGAAAGAATTTCTTCCCCTTTTGCAATTACCGCTCCTACAAGAGGATTTGGGTTTGTCCTCCCCCATCCCGATTTTGCAAGCTCAATAGCTCTTCTCATATGCTTTTCATATAAAGACATTTGACATGCTCCATTTCCCTCTAAAATAACAAATCCCTGAAGGGAATGCTTCAGGGAATATACACAAAAGAAACTCTTCTCTCATCCAGACTGTACTGTCGGCTTCGGAATCAAACCGAATCTGCCTTGCAAGGCTTGCGGGCTTTACCGCCGGTATGGAATCTCACCAATCCCTGAAGAATCTTTACTTTCAATCTATTAAAATTAGGTACATTCTAACACTTGTACTATATGCCGTCAAGCTGATATTCGCACAAATTTTTAGTGGATAAATAGTATAAATGAACTTTACTAATACAGGAGATAAGAAAAGCCAATTACTATATTCCTCTTACAACACGTCTCAACTGACCGCAACCACCGATGAATTGTCGCTACTTTTAAGTCCCCGCAAAATCTTCATTATCCTTCTGCAAAATAATGCATAGATATATTATACATCAAAGTATTTGTTAATGGCATAAAAAGTACTACTTATAATTTTCTCAATATCCTCTAGCTCAATAATATACGGTGGCATGAAATACAAAACATTCCCCAATGGTCTTAACAATAATCCTTGACTTAAAGCTATCTTGTAAACATTGTAGCCAACTCGTTTCTCCCAACCAAAAGCCTTTTTTGTTGTTTTGTGTTCTACAAGTTCTAAAGCCGAAATCATGCCTATCTGTCTGAATTCCCCCACGTGCAAATGAGTACTTGCAAGAGGTTCTGCCAACTCTCTTATCAACTCGGCTTTTATTTTGTTTATATTTAAAACATTTTCATCAATAAATATTTTCAACGACTCAAGTGCTGCAGCACATGCAAGAGGGTTCCCTGTATAACTATGGCTGTGCATAAATGCCTTCAATTCGGCATAATCACTATAAAAGGCATCGTAAATCTTATCAGTAGTCACCACAAGCGAAAGCGGCATATAACCTGCCGTTAAACCTTTTGACAAGCACATGATATCTGGAGAAATACCTGCATGCTCGCATGCAAACATTTTTCCAGTTCTTCCAAAACCAACTGCAATTTCATCCGCTATTAGGTGGATATTGTAGCACAAGCATGCTTCCCTTAATTTTTTGAGGTATTTAGAAGAGTAAATTTTCATTCCTGCTGCCGCCTGAACCATAGGCTCAATTATAACCGCACATACCTCGTTATGATTTTCTTCCATGACTTTTCCCATTAGTTCAAAGCAATCCGCTTCACAGGTTGCACGTTCTCTCCCAAATTTGCACCGGTAACAGTCTGGTCCAGGCACTTTTATAGTATCCATCATTAATGGCTTATATATTTTACTATACAAGTCCAGATCGCCTACCGATAAAGCTCCAAGGGTTTCTCCGTGATAAGCATCAGATAGTGCAATAAACCTATTCTTTTTATTGCTTCCGGTTTGCTGGTGGTACTGAAAGCTAAGCTTCAACGCAATTTCAACCGCTGAAGACCCATTATCGGCAAAAAAGACTTTATTCAATCCCCGAGGTGCAATCTCAACTATTTTCTCAGCTAACTCAATGGCAGGCTTGTGTGAAAAATTTGCAAATATCACATGTTCCAGGCTGTCAAGCTGCCTTTTTACAGCATTGTTTATTCTTTTGTTGCAGTGCCCAAAAAGATTTACCCACCAGGATGACACGGCATCCAGATACCGTTTTCCTGTAACATCGAAAATATATGCACCTTCTCCCCGCTCTATAATTATGGGAGGGAATTCTTCATAATCCTTCATCTGCGAGCAAGGGTGCCAGATGTATTTCAAATCTTTTTTCTGCAAATCATCCAGTTGCCTTCACCGACCTTCCTTCATTCTCGGTATTCCCAATTTTTCTTGCTGTAATGAAAATACAATGATAGGTAGCTCTTATAAGTCCGTTTATTTTATACATTTCTTCATAAGTTCTAATCATTTCTTTTGTAAGAGATGTATTGGCCCTATGACTCTTATTGCTGTTGTTTGCCCCAATTTTTCTGACAGAATCCAAAAACTCTCTTACAGAATTAAAATATTCATATTCAAGACTTTCCTTAATATCAATTTTATATGTATTGGTGAAATCTACTCCAACATTCTCTTTGCAAATTCCAAATATTTCTTCAGGTCTGAAAAACTTTTGACTTGGAGGAAATTCTCCATCCATTTTAAGCTTTTCTCGCGCAATTTCATGTGAGCAATTAAGCTCATTAAAGGTCATGTGTCCAAATGTAGAAAAGGCAAGCCATCCATTATCCTCTAACATTTGCCCTAGCATTTGGATTGTTCCTTTCAAATTGTTAAACCACTGAAAGGTAGCATTTGAAATGATCATGTCAAATTTTTTATTCAGTTTCACTTCTTCGATATCCACGCATTGAAACTCAATATTACACTCTTTTAATTTCTCTTTTGCATATTCAATCATGCCCGGTGCAATATCTACCGCTGTAATTCTGGCATTCGGGCAATAAGATACTAACTGCTTTGTAAGATACCCGGTACCGCAGCCGATGTCTAGAATATCCAAATATCCACTTTTATTATTAAAATCTAATGAAATCATTTTTAACAGTTCATCTGCCATTTTCTTCTGAACTTTTGCATATGCATCGTAGTTAGCAGCATTACGGCTGAAATGCATTTGAAGAATCTTTTTATTAATCATCATTTTCTCCTTGCTGTATAAATGCCTTAATTAGTTTTTCAAACTCATCAGTAGCTGTTAAAAACGGAGCATGACCTACTCCGGCAATTATATTAAGAACTGATTTCCCCTTTGCATGTCCTGCTATATATTCAGATGCACAAGCAGGGCAAATTGTGTCCTTCTCTCCATGAATAAGAAGTATCGGCACTTCAATATCAGGCAGCAAATGTCTTAAATCAGTTTGAAGCAGCAATTCTAATCCAGCTTGCAGTTCTTTATTGCCTTTTTTATTTCCAGCATCAATTGTTTTAATAAAATCTTCATACTTTGCATTTGCCATTTCTTCAGTGTTGAATATAGATGAATGAAAAAGACTTACGGTTCTTTCAATATCATTATCCAATGATGCTTTCATCCTCTCAAGTGTACTCTCTGGCCACCCGCACAGGTAGTTTGTCTTCTTTTCCCTTATGAACCGGCTAGTTCCGCTAATAAGAATAATCCTATCAATTCTATCCTGATTTTTATATGCTGCATCAATTGCCAAAAGGCTTCCTAATGACCAACCCATAAGGCATAAATTCCCTTTTTCCTTATCCACTAGGCTCTGTACCTTGGTTACATAGCCTCCTGCATGTTCAATACCGTTCCAGTCGCAATAAACAAGGTTGAAATAATTGCTTAAAAATGGAATAACAGGTTTCCATACTGACGAATCCATGCTCCATCCCGGCAACAAAAGCAATTTGCGTTTCTTCAAACCTAATCCTCTCCTTAGTAGTCCTAAATAAGCTTCAGTTCTTTACCAAAACGAACAAGCTTTTCTATCGTATGCTCCATATCCTCATATGTATGGGTAGCCATAATAGATATTCGAAGCCTACTGGTTCCGTTGGGAACAGTTGGAGGCCGTATAGCTGGAATGAATATCCCTTCATCAAAAAGAATCTTGCTCAAGATAAGTGCTGTTTTTGAATCTCCTATCATTAATGGTATTATAGGCGTTATGTTCATAGTAACATTAAAGCCGTTCTTAATTAGTTTTTCCCTGAACCAAATCACTTTTTCCTTCAAGTCTTTTCTCGTCCCCGGCTCGGTTCTGATGATATTCAGAGCCTCCAACGCCACAGCTACGATATGGGGTGCTGGAGCAGTAGAATAAATAAAGCTTTTAGCCTTGTGCCGGAGGAAATCGATCAATTCCTTTCTTCCTGCAACAAATCCGCCTTCACCAGCAAATGCTTTGCTTAAAGTACCCATATTAATATCAATATCCTCTTTTAATCCAAAGTATTCAATCGTGCCTTTCCCGCATTCTCCTAAAATTCCTGTAGCATGTGCATCATCCACCATTGTCATCAGCTTGTGCTTCTTTGCCAACTCCACAATTTCAAATAAAGGAGCTATATCTCCATCCATGCTGAAAACACCATCAGTCACTATCAGCCCTTTACCAGTATGATACCGTTTTATCTTGTTTTGAAGGTCTTCTATATCACAGTGCTTGTATACAACAAGTTTTGCCCCGCTTAGACGAATAGCATCTACAATACTGGCATGATTCAGGCGGTCGCAGAATACAATCCAATCCTTGTCAGTAATGCCCGATATGGTTCCTATATTTGCTGCATATCCTGTGCTGAAAACGATACAGCTTTCAGTCCCTTTGAATTCCGCAAGCTTTTCCTCCAACTCCTTATGCAGCAAATAGCTTCCTGTTGTAAGCCTTGAGCCACCTGCTCCGATACCAAATTTATTAATGGCCGATATCGCCGCTTCCTTAAGCCTGATATCATTACTCAGCCCCAAATAGCTGTTGGAGGACATCAGAAGCATATCCCTGCCATCAATAAAGGTATGTGAACCTTGAGCAGCCTCAAGATACCGCATTTCCCTGTATAATCCTTCATCCTTCAAAGTTTGAATGTCTTTATCAAAGCTATACATTTGCCACCATGCATTCAATGTTTATTTCACTATTAAAAACCTCTCTCAATTCACCAATAACTCCTCTTTCAACATCTATCCCTTGTATGCTGGGGATTACACCCAACACCGGCACTTCAGATAGCATTTTTATTGTGTCTATATTATTCTGCTCAACAATGCTTCCACAAAAGCCGCTGAAGATTATCCCCACTATCTGAATCCCTACTTTTTCGGCAAAAGAAATACTTAAAAGAGTGTGGTTTATTGTACCAATAGTAGTCCTGGAAACTAGAATGCACCTAGTGTCAAGCTCTTTTATAAGCTGATACTGCATATAACCTTCCTGGGACAAAGGCACAGCAAGACCTCCACACCCTTCAGCCACTATATATTCATATTTTTCTATCAACTGTTTATAGCAATTGAAAATAATCCGCTTATCAAGATATAAGCCTTCAATTCTTGAAGCCAGATGTGGTGAAACTGGTGTTTTGTATCTGAATGGATTTATTCTTGCATATGGTTCACAGAATCCCGAAGCAGCTTTAACAAAAGATACATCAAATGAAGAAAATCCTTCATCTGTTTCTGACCCACCGCTGGATATTGGTTTAAAATAGCAAGCATTGTAGCCTTTTGCCAATAGAAGATACATTATGCCTGCCGAGACAACTGTCTTTCCAACATCTGTATCTGTTCCAATAATGTATATACCTTTAGACATATTTATATCCTCAATCCCATGCTTTGAATCATCTCCAA
>JBMOLK010000211.1:0-7853 GCA_049325575.1 Bacillota bacterium
CGTTTATCTTTCTTTGTCTCATTCTTAACTCCTCTAGGTTCTTTAATTAACCAAATTAACCATACTTTTCATCATCAGGTCTTCCCAGTTATCCAGAGCCTCTTTAAATTCCTCTATTGTTGCCTTCCCTTCACGACCAGCCTTCCAGACTTCATTTAGTCTATTTTCAGCTTCTTTGATTTTAGGATAATGTTTCTCAAGCTTATCAAGGTCAACATCAATTTCAAGTCTTGCAAGTGCCTTTTTGTAGAGATGGTTGAAGATATCGTCCAGTTTTTCAGTTTGTGGGATACCCTCTAACAAACTCGCAAACTCAATATTATCAAGGTTTTTAAAGGTATTTTGTGGGCTACTATCTTCAACAAACTGGTTCGCTTGGAAGGGAAGTTTGTTAGTTTGTGATCTATATATAGGGTCCACAAACTCGCAAACTGAAATAGGCTCATAAACTTTGGCATTTTTCCTCTCTGGGAAATAGGTAGAAGTCCAATATTTACCTTCTCCCTTTTTCAGAAGATTTCTTGTTTTAGTGTTGTTTAAGCTCAATTTATTTTTGGCTTCATCAAGTATCTTGCTTTGTATAGGCAACTCACCTATTGAGTCCTTCAGTTCAGTTATGAGGTCGTGAATTTCCCTTAAATTTTCCTCATCAGGGTCAGGAGCTATTACAAAGCCTTTTTCTGGGTCAAGATCCAAGAAGATGTGAAAAGGTTTATATCTGGTTTTACCATCAGGTCTTGTGCCAAACCAATAGCAACAATCAAAATCTTCATCATCTGCTATTTCCTCAACCCTTCCTTTTCTTACCTTATGGAGGCTTAAGGTATGGTCTGCAAGGTCAGTAATGGCTGTTGAACCTTTATATATCCTCTCATCGCTCTTAGGGGTATGGTGAAGCAAGATAATGGTAAATCCCTCCTCCCTGAGTTCTTTAAGCCTCCCCATAATAAGTGCCATATCTTGGCTATTGTTTTCATCTATATCTTGAAGTGCCCTAAGGGTATCAAAAATAATCAGGCTGTTTTTGTAAAGGCTTTTATATAGTTCCCAATCAGGTTTATTGAGCTTGGGTGGTCTTCTGTTATTTGTACTGTGCCAGAATATTACATCTTCTACACCTGTCTTTCTAGCCCTCTCTACAAGCACAGGCAAGGGATTTTCAAGGTCTACATACACTACAGGCATTTTTTCTGTTTCCAAGCCCATAAATGGTATCCCTTTTGATACGCAATTTGCAAGAATAAGGCTAATCCAAGTTTTGCCAACCCCTCCTTTTCCATGAAGCACAGTTATAGCCTTCTTTGGAATAATCTTATCAACCACCCATTCAAGGTTTATATCAAGATTTATAAGGTCTCTTCCTCTTGGGAGAGATGAGCAAAAATCTTTTTCTTTTGATTCTTCCCATTTGGTAGTTTGTTTGATTATCTTAATAAGTTCTTCTTTTGTGTGTCCTTGTGCTATCCAATCAGATACATCCCCTTTTTCTGGTAGGTTTGGGAGTTCTATAATCTTTACACTTTTAGCAATCTTATTGAGGCTTTTAGCTACCTTTAAAGCGTGTTCTTTGCCAATAGGGTCATTGTCAGAGATGATTGCCGTATTTTTATTTTTGAAATACTGATTGTATTCATCCCTCCATTTGCCTGCTCCCATAGGATTACAGGAAGCTACAAGCCCTATTTTTCTTAATGTCTCAACATCCTTTTCACCCTCAGCAATAATTACATCTTCAGCCTTTACAACTTCTGGGAGGTTATAAGGAATAAGCTTTACCCCTTGAAGGTCATTTATCCATCCCCTATTATTGTTAGGTCTTCTTAAGCTAAAGCTTTTGGGTTCGTATCTTATAGCCTGAAAGACACGGTTGCTCTTTTCATCCAGATAATCATAAGTCCTATCAATCCTCTTTTCTGGTTCTGGGTTTAAACCTGCAAACTTTGAAAGCTCAAATAGGGCTGTTTTGAAGCCAACATTATGTTTTCTCTGGTAAAAAGAAAATATATCACCCCCTTTCTTGCAACTATGACAATAGTATTTTCCTGTTTTAAAGTTAATTGAAAGAGAGGGCTTATGATCATTATGGAGTGGGCATAAAGCTTGTCCTTTACCATTATAAACCTTTAAGGATGGAAGCTCTGAGATATACCAATCCTTAATGTTGAGATGTGTTAAAAGGGTTTGCTTGTTCATTTCTTATATTTTGTCTTCCCCCCTTTCTATTAGTTCTTTTTCTCTTATTCCTCTTTCCATTAGTTCTTTAATCTGTTTTTTTTCTTCTTTTTCTTTTGTATCCAATGTTCTCTTGATTAAATTAAGGGCGGATATTGTTTCTTTTTTCTTTAATTCGCTAATTCTAGGCTTCTTTAGAACTTCAATAGTATGTTCTATTATGCTTTTTGCAAGCCTCCTTTCAAGGGATAATCTAATCTTTTCTTTCTCATCTATTGCTAAAGCCTTCTTATCCGTAGGAGCTTTAGATTTAATAACAAATCCAGTTTTTGTCGGCTCAATGTTTGCTTGCCTTAATATCTCTAATCTTCTTATAATGAGATATGCTTCCGCATAAAAAGCAAAATCTTCTTTTTTTGCTTCTAGCTCTAGCATCTTCACAATACAAAGAAGCAAAGGAAAACTGTAAAGCCCTCCATCATCAAATTCATTATAGCTCCTGGGGAAAGGAGGCTCAAGCTCTGTTAATTTATCAAGAGGAGTATTCTTAACAAAGTCTTCATAAAGTTTTAAGCCTGTTTTAACCCTTTCTTTTATTCTTTTAATAAAAATTAAAGAGAATTCTATCAAATGTAAATGATATAACTCTTTAAACGCTGGTTCAGTCCTCCATTTTCTTAAAAGCTTATATGAAACCTTTAAATCATCAGCCAAGGTTTTTAGGGGTTTTTTATATAACATAAATAAATTTGCTTTATATTTTACAGAGGAAAAACCTATGGGCTTCCCTTTTGGTGTGCCTTTTCTACTAGGTTCTTTATGGTCTCCCAGTTTTTTAAGGATAAATTTCTGAAGTAGGGTCGCATTTTTTTTTATTTCTTCCTTTTTTTGCCTGATTTTCTCCAATTTTTCTAATAGCTGTTTTCTTTGTTGTGTTTTCATAATAGTAACATTATAAATATATGTTACTTTTGTTGTCAAGAAAAAATTTTTGAAGTCAGAAGATTGTTTTTTTCCTCTACGGGAAAAGAAGGAGTATTGTTTATTCTGGAGGGTCGTAAAGGCTGATTGTTTCTATATGCATTTCGGAAATTTTCAAATAGCCCATTTCATCAGCTTTTGTATTGGGAAGAATTACCTCAATTTTGTTCCAAAAACCAGGCTTTAACCTACTCACAAACGATTCTTCTTTCTCTCTTAATGAATTGTTCCATTCTTCATATATTTTAGCTGGAAAAGGGTCTGGAGAACTACGACCCCATTTTATTTTAAAAGTAAATCTCCCATATTCAATTGAATAGGGATTTCCAATTTTAAAGATTAGTTTATATCCATCAAGAAAAGGTTGAACATCTGCTAATGAAATAAAGAAACGGCCACAATCTGTATCAATTGAGTTAAACTTATCAAGAGATGAAGGGTCAAAATAAACATACTCATATCTTTCTAAAATTGCAATATCTTTACCAAACCTAAAGAGTGCTTCCGTATTTGCCTCAGTTTCTTGTTGTAGTTCCTCAAGTTCTTGTTTAAGAGAGTCATTTTGCTGTTGTAGTTTCCTAACTTGTTGTTTAAGAGACTTAATTTGCTGTTGTAGTTCCTCAACTTGTTGTTTAAGAGACTCAATTTGCTGGCTTATATTTTTATCTTCTGGCCATCCAAAGCCAATAAGCCCTATAAAAATCCCAATTGTTAAAACCGTTTTTATCTTCATTTTTTTCTCCCTTTATTAAATAATGTTTCTTTGGTTTTCATTTTCTTATTTTTCCTTTCTAAACCCTATTTTCTTTACCTCTTTGACAGGTATGGTCATTAGGGATTTTATGGCATCAAAGACTATCTTAAATTGGGTATCATATTTTAATAGCTGATTTTCTATAGCCTCAATCTTTTCCTTAAGCCCTGTAATATCTATAGCCATCTTCTTTAGCCTTATAAATGCCCTCATAATCTGAATGTTAACATGGATTGCCCTTTTGCTGTTAAGCACAGATGAGAGCATAGCTATACCTTGTTCTGTAAAGGCATAAGGTAAGTATCTCCTTCCACCTCGTTTTGAGGTTTCAAATTGAAACCTCAAAGTTTGATATTCTTCTTTGCTTAACTGAAACATAAAATCTTCTGGGAATCTGTCTAAATTACGCTTTACGGATAAATTAAGAGATTTTGTTGGCACTCCATAAAGCTCTGCAAGGTCTTCATCCAACATTACTTTGTTGTCCCTTATAAAAAAGATTTTTGCCTCTATTCTTTCTATGGGAATTAAATTATTGCTCATTTCTCACACCTTAAGTATTTGAAAATAAAAGAGTTAGTGATTGAAAACTACCCATTAAATATTTTATGCTTAAATCCATTATAAATTTAATATCCCTGTTCAATGATTTTTATTATGTTTCCCTCCAAATCAACCTTTGCTTTCACATAATTTCTAACAACACCGCCAAATGCGTTTTTGCCCCTGAATTCTGTCATAATAACCAAATGGTCTCCCATATCCGAATATGTGGTTTTTATATGTTCATATGATTTTGGGTCATTCATTGAGTCCTTAATGTATTGGGTTAACGCCAGATGAGACCCGTCCCAGGGGTTGAATTGCTTTTCTATTTTTTCCTGCCGAGTTTCAACTTTTACTTCTTCCTTTTGAGGGTTCTTATTGTCTGAAAATAAAGAAACCAACCAACAAATCAATATAAAAAGAATTAGAAAATGCCACCACTTCCATTGTGATTTTATTTCATTTTTCTCCATTTTCTTCATTGCTTTTTCCAAGTCTTCTTTTTTTATCTCTTCCATTTCATTTTTTAAATTCCTTTCTTTTTCTGTCCCAATAGGGACTTCCTCCAAAACAAAAGGACAGGGTGCTATGATTGGATAGACTTTGCAGTTTCTCCCCCTGCCCTTCTGTTTGGATTTGATTTACCTTTTTAAGTCTATCCTTCTTTATCATAGCATAGAAATTATACATAATAAACATAAGTTCTGTCAAATTGCTTCCCTGTTTTATTTTTTATTATTGTATAGTTTTTGTATAGTAGATAGAAGGGAAATTATAGAAAAATAGGTAAAACCTATCTTTCAAAAAACCTTAAAAGTTAGAATTTACAAGGATTTAGAAAAATAAGGAGAAATGTAAAAATCTTCTGTTTCTCCTTGGTAAGGATGAGGTCACCAGTTCGATTCTGGTTGTGGGCTTTATAGATATTTCAAGGCTTTTCGCCATTGCATTTATCTTATAATTTCAGAAATTGTATAGTTTTTGTATAGTTCATCTTCATTAAAAACATTATCTAGTATGTTCACAGCCTTAACCTTATGAGAAGGTGCAAGATGGGCATATCTTAAGGTCATTGTAAGGGTTTTATGCCCTAAAAGCTCCTTGACAGTGGTAATATCAACACCAGCCATAACAAGATGAGAAGCAAATGTATGCCTTAAATCGTGAAAGTGGAAGTCTTTTATTTTTGCCCTTCTACAAGCTCCTGCAAAGCTCCTTTTGACATCCTGATAAGGCTTACCTGTTTTGGAATCATAGAATACATAGGGAGTATCTAATCGCTTTAAGGTTTTCTTTAAGGTATATCTGAGGGTATCATTGATAGGAATTTCCCTTCTTTCTCCATTCTTTGTTTTGTCTAATAGAATGAAACCATTTGCCAGGTCAATATTCTCCCACTTAAGGGATAATATCTCACTTTTTCTCATCCCAGTATTTAATGCAGTAATAACAATGGGTTCTAAATGCTCATTACAAGCATCAATTAAGGCTTGGCATTCCTCTTTTGATAGATACCTTAAACGCTTTCCCTCATCCCTTAATAGCTTTACCTTTCTAATACGCCTTAATATTTCTGATTCTACCATATCCCACTCTACAGCTTTGGTAAACATATGCTTTAATACACAAAGAATCTTGTTGTTGCTTGCTGGTTTAAGCCCTTTGCTAATGTTGTCAGTCTGTAATTGTTCTACAAGGTTTGTATTAAATCTCCTTAAAGGCAACAAACCAAATCTTTCTATCAATTGACTTATAAAATAACCTTTTAATCTTGCTGATTTTTGCCTTCCATCAATCCATAGTAGATATTTTTCTCCAAGCTCCCTAAATGTATGATTAGCTATTTTCTTAATTTCAGGCTCTTTGCCTTCTTTGATAAGCTGTTTTCTTTGGATAAGTAAAGTTTCAGCATCTCTGAATTTAAAGCTTCCTGATGACTCATAAATTGTCCTGCCATCAAGCCCTGCATATCTTATCCAATAGATATTTCCCCTCTTATAAATTCCTTTTGCCATAAGATTGTCTAATTTAGCCTGTGATTATATTCTGCTATGTGCTATTGCATTTTGTCAACTAACTTACCCCTACAAGATTGTCCACTTTAGCCCATGATAGCTTATATTGTTTTCTTAACCCCTTAATCTCTTTTGGTGTCCAATCTTTCATAAAATGATTATATATAACTTTTTTATATATTACAAGGATTTTCTACTATACAATTTACTATACACTACTTTAAAACCTATTGATATTATTGGAATCTTAAATATATTCACATCCTTTACATAGATGTTATCACTCTTTACTTTACAGCCCTTAAAATTCTTGTAGACTTACTAACTAAAGGCATATTAAAAGAGCTTAACCATTTATCAATATCCTTTTTCCTAAACCTTAAAAGCCCATTAACCTTTAAGTAAGGTATTTCTTTTAAGTGTGTCCTTTCATAAACCCATTTATCAGACACTTTAAGATAGCTACAAAGCCCCTTAACATCAAAGATGATATTCTCCTGTTCCAACTTCCCATTATCCTTAAGGATAGGCTTTAACAATTCAATAACCCTTTGGGCTATAGGCTCTATATCTTGATGCTCAAGGTCTATTTTCATAGTTTATCTCCAAAGAGGGGGAGGGGAGGAAAAGAGAAATTAGATATATGCTTATCTATCCCCCCGTGTCTACAAGATATAAAAATAAGGTTAATTATCCTCATCTACTTCTAACTTAAATCCTAAAGATTTCAATTCAGTTATGAGCTCTTTTTCTCTTTTTTCAAGCTCTTTATATTCCATAATATCTATATTCGCATTAATACCTATATTCGCATTAAGATGTTTTTCTGGGGCATAAGAGCCATCAAGCTTCCAGGATAAATCAAGGGCTTTTAGGCTAACATTTGGGTCTCTATTGTCAATATGCTGTTTAAGTTTGTGTATTCTATATGAGCGAGTTAAACAGTGATGTTCCATAAGCTCATTTATTGCCATTTTTATTTCTGGCTTTGCCATCAGATTTGAACCGATAACTTTGGCACTTCCCATTGATGAAACCTCATAGCTTTCTAATACTGCTTGTGTGTTGGTTTTACCCTTTGTCTTTTCTATAACAAATCTCTTTTGCTGTTCTGTAAGATTATGTTTATCTAGTATTTCCTCTGGCTGGGGGAGTAGCCTTTTAAGCCTTTTGCAAATAGCAACGGGTGATACTCTAAAGTATTCTGCAATTTCTTTTTGCATTTTGCCTTCTTGAAGCATATTAAGAAGGATGATATCGTTTATCTTTCTTTGTCTCATTCTTAACTCCTCTAGGTTCTTTAATTAACCAAATTAACCATACTTTTCATCATCAGGTCTTCCCAGTTATCCAGAGCCTCTTTAAATTCCTCTATTGTTGCCTTC
>JBMOLK010000212.1:0-7853 GCA_049325575.1 Bacillota bacterium
AGATACATTATATTATGTATAACCATAATTTTCAATACCCTAGTTATACTAATATATTAATGATTTCAACAACTTAAAAAATTAAGATACTCGTTCCTATTTATTTTTATAGACACTAATCAAATATAGTATAATATAATCTCAACGAATTTGTAACCACAATATATCAAAATCTTCACTATTATATGGCTTCCATCATTACGTTTAATAACATCTTTATCGCAAAAAATCAAACCAAGTTTCTTTCCAAGTGGTGCCGTTTTCGTCTTCCACCCTTGTATTTACCTGCGAATCATCAGTAATTATATACAATCTGCCTTCCTTCCGGTCTTTCGGCAATTCTTGGGGTGCAACCTTTTCAGACTTTTCATAGGCTTCTCTTGCCTCTGCCTTCTCTCTTTCGAATACTTCCTTACCTATTCCGGTATATTTTTTAGTAAAGTATCGTTTGTATTTTTTATCATTTTGTTTTTCCCCCTAGTTCTCTCTTTATTTTCTTTATTTATTCACAAGGAGTATATTAAACCCTTATTGCAACCTATCTCAAAGGTACTTTTTCCATTACACTAAACTTGGGATATCTATTTAATGTAGGTATTGGTGCTATTACTATGTTTTTCTCCACTTAACTTACAATCACCCTATCAAAATAATTCAGCTTCATATATAAAAAGCATTTCATAAATTTAATAATATTTTATTACACATTTCGATATTTTAACAACTTAGTTGGCCTTTTTGATATTAGAGGGACAGTTTTATTCAAGTGGGCTTTGGATAAACTTGTAGATTTACGCCGATTGGACTAAGCTGTAATTTGGGGATAAATAGAGCCAGGATTGCCCCCGGCCTGATTATTTTTTGAACTTTAAAATATTAATGATCTTAGAGATAAAACCAGTCACTGTCAGCAGCTTGTGAATCCTCATCATCAACCTTCGCCCTATCACTTCCATCATGTCTAATCCTATAAAGCCTGCCATTATCTAATTTATTGCTATAAAAAATCCAGTTATCCGTTATATTAATATAGTCGCAGCTATCATTACAAAGCTTTGCTCTTCCACTGCCATCTATATTTATTTTATAAAGCTTTCCTTCATCACCTTTATTGCAATAATAAATGATATCTCCTGCCAGGTTGATATTGCATGAAAAATCATCATTAAGCTTTGTTGGTTCACTACCATCCAGATTTATTCTATATAACCTTCCATTATCATTATTATTGCAATAGTAAATATATTTGCCACCTACATTAATATAATCCGAGTTATCGTCGTTAAGCTTTGTTCTACCTGTACCGTCGGTCCTTATTTTAAATATATTTCCCATACTGGACCTATTACTGTAATAAATCCAGTTATCATAAACATTCATGCAGTAAGACTTATCACTATTTAGCTTTGTTCTTTTACTTCCATCTGTATTTACCCTGTAGAGTGTGTATTCATCACTTTCATTACTGTAGTAAATCCAGTCATCTACAACAGTGATATCCCAGGACTTATCACTGTTTAGCTTTGTTATTCTATTTCCATCTATATTTATCTTATAAATGGATTCTTCATCACTTGCATTACTAAAATACACCCAATTACCTGAAACATTTATATACCAGGCAGCGTCATCGTAAAGCTTGTGTTTTTCACTGCCATCAGCTTTTATTTTATAAAGCTTGTGCCCCTGTAAAACACTTGAATAATATATCCAGAATCCCTGTGAAGCAGCAAGTCCTCCATTTATGATGTTTCCTGGTGAATTACCCGTCAGATTTGAAAAGATTCTTTTTTTAAATTGATTACCAAAGATACTTACTGTACCATTTAATATACTTTGCTCCATATTGTTTTGCTCAGGTAATTCCTCTTCATTCTTCATATCAGCCGATTCCAAATTCTCTGGCCCTTTATGCACGTCAGATTCCATTATTACATTTTCTTTTTCCGAGCATTTACTTAAAAGACTATCTTCAATTATAGGGTTACCATCTTTTTCATCATCCAAAAATACATCATCCAGATCCAAATATATATTATTATCTCTATTAGTGGTTAACTCAACTGTATCTTGAACATTATTTGATGAAGATAAGTTTGTACTCTTTATTTCACTATTTTCTGATTTTTTGCGGTGTTTCGGAAGCATTAATATGGTATTTAATTCTTCTTCACTCATATTCTCCTTCACACGCTCAAGTTCTTTTTTCATTTCCGATGCTGATACATACCTGTCAGATGGATTAAAGCAGCATGCTTTAAGAATGACTTCTCCAAGCTGTGTTCCTGCCTCAAGAGGAATAGGAAGAGCTTCTCCCGATATTCTTCTGTCAAGCGCTTCTTCACTGTCCTTATACTTTATCATCTGAGGATATGGAGGCAGTAAAGGTATCCTTCCACAATTCAATAACTTATATAAAACAATACCCAAAGAATACAAATCTGCCCTTGTATCATATTTTTCACCCCTGAAAACTTCAGGTGCCATAAAAAGTGGTGTTCCCTTCATGGAAGCAGCTCTCCCACTCTTTGATAATTCCCTTGAAATACCAAAGTCGCCCAGCTTAAATTCTCCATAATCAGATACAAATATGTTTTCATCCTTAATATCCCGGTGAATTATTCCCCTTTGCGAACATGTTTCAAGAGCTGAACAGATATCAATACCCAGATTTATTACCTCTCCTTTTGTTATTCCCTTACCCATAATATATTTAGGAAGAGAATTTACATATTCCATTCTTATGAGAATGTCCCAACCCACAGGATTTTCTCTCTTATGAACGTTATGATCTTCATAGCCCACAATGTTGCTGTTTCCTCTTAGGGTATACATTACTCTTATTTCATTGACAATATTTTTAACTGAATCTTCAAAATAATTCATCATGGTATTTTCATTTGTGTCCATTACAACTGAAACTTCACGAAATTGTTCCTTAGTTGGCACACATAGAATTTTTAAGGCTGATTCATATTTAAAACCCCATTCCTCTTTTGTAATCCTATATACCCTTCCAAAGCTTCCTTCGCCTATAAGCTCCTGAATATACCAACTTCCCCAAAGCGGTTCATATTTCTTTATATAGTCTTTATCCTCTATATTCACAATTTTCCTCCTGTTAATTATTTTACTCAGCAGAAATACTAATTAATAAGGAAGTAATATTGTCAACACCACCCTTTTTCAGGGCTTCCTCAACAAGTGTACTACACAATTGGCTGCATTCTTGTTTTTCAAGCAATATTTTCCTGATATCCTGTTCATCAATCATATCGGTAAGACCGTCGCTGCAAATTAGAAATATATCTCCCTGCTCTATATCAATTATTTCAGACACATCAGCTTCTAAAATCCCTTCTTCAGGTGAAATTCCAAAATGTCTTGATAAAAAGTGCTTGCTTTTATGGTTTCTAGCACTTTCAGGTGTTAGGACTCCAAGCCTTATAAGTCTTTGGGCTTCGGTATGATCGGTAGAAATCTGTCTTATTTTACCACCTCTTACAAAATAAACCCTGCTGTCTCCTATATTTAATGCCACAGCATGATTTTCATATACCACCAAACAGGCAAAAGTTGTGCCCATCCGGCTTCCATTCTCAAGTGACATATTAAAGATATACTCGTTTGCTTTCAATACATAGCTGCTAAGCCATTTAACGATAATGCCAATGTCCTTATGTCCTTCGTTTTCCCTTATCTTATCATGAAGCTTTTTCAGCATCTTAACCGAAGCCAAAGATGCCTTCTCTCCAAATTTTTGCCCGCCCATACCGTCACACACCGCAAAAATATGCTCCTTACCCACATGGGAAATAGTCGACTTTACACTATTGTCTGACTCATTTTCTTGCATATAAATGCCATTTAAATAAAAATTATCTTCATTATTGGCTCTTACCAATCCTGTGTGAGAAACCACACAAGCTTCCACTTTAGTCACTTTAGACCCTTCCTTGTAATCAGTTTTTTAAGCCTATGATTATTAACAGGGCTTTCAAATATTAATCTTTATTAAAAAGGTGGATACCGAAGCACCCACCTTTATTCCTTCTACCTGTCAAGACCGTTGATATTGCTTCCATCGCTTCCCTGATCTTCATGCCTGGTACCTCGGATATTAAAAACCATGTTCCATCGGTCATTAGTGTAGGTACTACTCCAAGGAGCGGCATTTATTTTACTTGACTTCACACTGTTTTGATGTGTGTTGCTAAACCCGTCAAACCAAACCCTAATGAAATAATCGTCGTCTTGAACGTTCTTACCGTTGATTGTTATTGGAGTTAAGAATTTATGCATATTTGGATTTACAGTAAAGACTATTTCCGTTTCTTCTACAACCTTACGTACTTTAGCTTCTTTTACGTACTCTCTGTATTTGTAATTCGTCCATGAGTTCTGTGTATTTGAGAAACTCCACCCCTCAAGAATCTCTTTGAACAACGAATCAGTGTTACCAAGTAAGCTGTTCTCACTGCCATTCAGGTACTCATTCACCCCTGTAGGACCGCTTTTATATGTAAGGTAAGTATCCGATATTTTTTTGTATTTAGGCGTTATGCCTATAGGTAATGTTGTAACCTTTTGATTCTGTGCATTTAAAGTGGGTAGTTCAACCGTTACCTTAAAGGAATTTTTCAGACTGTTAACTATTGCTTGGTGCTCTGTCTTCTCACCTTCCCATTTGTATATCTCTGTTCTAACCTTAGCTTTGTATTGAGCGTATGGTATATAATTGTAACCTGACTTTAGTGGAAAGGGAAGGTTCTGAAGATGCTTGTCAGTAGCAAAAGGTGCGTACTGAAAGCTTTTGGTTTTTCCTGCCCTGGCATTGTCCCTGTCACCCTTAAAATGCTCTGCCATAGACTTAACAATGCTATAAGTAACTTCTGCCCTATCAGTATGCTGAAACACCCTTTTATACTTACCATCTCCCCTAACTAAACTTTCAGTGCTTCCATCCATTTTTACATTACGCATGAACCTTTGGACAGGAATTTCATACCTATTTCCTTCCCAAAAGATCTTTTTATTTAATTTGTCCCCTGTGTTCTCTTCACCTTTAGCTATTTGTTTAAGCCCTATTTCTGATCCATTGTACACCTTTGCTTTTATATTTATTTTTTCGTAGCCTCCCGGAAAATCCGCTGAGGTAGTTGAAGTGTGATATGTATAGTATGAGTGACTTGATGAGCAGTCTTTTGGACAGCTGCTACTGTGGCTTCCACTATGATATACCCTATATTCATATCCTCTTGATATTTCCCCACCATACTTCTGTCCAAATGATAGCAGACTTGTGCCATTAGGATGATAAACTTTACCAGGTGGGTCATCATTAAAAAACCCCCTCTTGGTTTTCCATTCAATCTTAGGATATATGGAAACATCAGTGCTTGATGAACTTGTTGGAACATTTGTTAATTTTACTTCTCCATCAACTACTTCCCGTATCCCGTCATCAGTTTTAGAAAAATCTATTAAAGTACTGCCAAGCCAACTAACAAAACCTGAAGGCTCCGATAGACTTGCTGATATAGCCTGTCCTTCTTTATAACTATGCTGAAACTCTTTTGTATATTCGTCATACTCAAGTACATAATCTGTTTCTATATTATCGATAATAACAGGTGGTTTTTTTAATTTCAATTTAGTTTCTATTGTATTATTATCAAGGACAAATTCTTCAGGATCTTTTCCATCCTTGTTTATGCTAAAATTAATAATTACATTGCTGTCCTCCGGCATGGTAAATTCTATATAGAATATATTTCCATTCTGGGTAATATCCATAGTATTCTTATTGATATCTATATTACCTATAAACTTAAGATTATCTTCTGACTCTGTTATTGGCGTACCATCATCTTTTTTGATTTCCAGTTTATAATCGATTCCACTTATAGGTTTTCTCTCTTTTGAACCGACTTTTATGCCAATCGTAACCTCTTCATTTGGTTCTACTGTTCTTGGAACCTGACCGTATGGGTCAATTGTACCTGGAGTCACATATTCAAAATTAGCAGATAGATCATTTGACAGCATGTCTAGTGGCTTCAAATAAAACAAAGCATACCTACTCTGAATTTTGCTTGCAGGTCCCAGATAATAAAATGCTATTCCAATACCCCAGGAATATTCAGTAGGCGGTGATAATACAGCCAAGTAATCTTCTAAGTTATTTTTTATACTTTTTGGTGGATTAACAACAAGATTTGCAAAATACTTTTTGTTGCCAACTATATTCCTAACTCTATCCGGACGAAACGAGTCTGTTCTCACCCAGCCATTTATCATATCAGCTGTAGCATCATTAACCCATATTTCATCTCCAGTTCCACCTAGTCCTGGCATTTTTTTTGATAGCTTACGCTTATCTTGTCCTCCACCTGCCATATCATATGGATCTTTTATCCAATATCTTGAGGAATCGTCAAACTCGGTTCTCATCTCAACTGATTCTTTAGGTACTACCTCATGGTCATCATCATTTGTGCCATGCCTGCAGAAATCAGGTGGAAACCATGGATTAGGAAATGGGCATCCTTCTCTCGTAAACCCTAATGATCGGTATTCTTCATTCCGCTCAGAGTACTCTCCCATTGGCGAAGAAGTACCCTTAATTTTAAAATAACTCTTAGTCGCTTCTTGAGCCGTTCCGTAAATCATCAGTGGATATCTATGAAACGCGCCATGTCCTTCAGTTACATATTTTTGAATTATGTATCCATAGTCGCTGGTTGGTTTATAATATTCTACATATCCAAATGTTTTTTCTATAAAATTATTAGCCTTTGTGATTTCATCATCAAAATCCCTTCCATAAACAGTCGATGTGGGGGGGTTAAAAACACAAACTGTAATAATATATATAATAATCAAAAGTTTTGCCAAGTATTTCAAAATATCACCTCACATGTCCCTTATATAGACTTGATCTTATACCCTTTTACATATACTAGTACATTTATATCAATAAATCTTGACTCTTTTACCCAAATATACTGATCGTTCTTGGTACTATAAAAGAACTTACCAGGTAAAACATAGCTTTCCTCTGTCTTTTGGTTTATATGCGCCATGATTTCATCAACAATATTGCTTTCGAATTTTTGCAATAGCATTTCCTTTAAATCAGCTTTTTGTTTCGCGAAATCTTTTCTTAATAAATTTACCTCGAACGCTGCCTCTACTTCCTCTTTAAGCTCTATTTTTGTTACAATAACATTAGTATCTTCAGGCACTTTAAATCCACCAACAACTTTTGGTCCATCTTCACTAATATCATTTGAAAATGAAATATATACTGTTTTAACAACTGCATCCCACGTAACAGTACCTCCGAAGGCTTCAGCTACATATCGAGCAGGTACAAAAATCCTTCCATCTTTAAGTAATGCAACGGTATCCATTTTCATATTTTGTCCATTTAAATCATATTCTTTTTTACCCACAAAAAGTGTTAACTTCTTGCTGCCTACTTCAAATGTTGCTTTTTTAGCAGTCCCATCCCATTTTACTACTGCACCCAAAGCTTCCCCAATAAATCTTGCCGGTGTTTGGGTTCTCCCTTGCGGATCAATAAAAGGTTTTGCGTCCGGAAATATTAGTTTTGTTCCATTAACCTCTACGCGAAGCGGTAATTCTCCTGCTAGGGTAAAATTCGTTAGAAGCATTCCTGTCATAAAGATAACTGCTAATAATAGTAGTGCTGTTTTTTTCATTATTAAATCCCCCTAATATAATGTTTTATAAAAGTCAAAATATAATGCCTGTATTTCACCAAAACTTATAAATAGCTAATCTTAAACCTACCATTTAATGTATATATAAAACATACATTATACTTA
>JBMOLK010000213.1:0-7817 GCA_049325575.1 Bacillota bacterium
CATTAACCTACTAGGTTAATGTTCTATCACGACCACTCTTATGGCATCACCCGCCTTAATGTATATGTGGGAGAAGCGGCAGCTTATCTACTGACAGACCAAATCGAACAGGATTTGATTAACGGAACTAATGAAACAGGTGTAAATCCAGAGCTAAAAAAAATTCTTCCGGAGCTTGGGATCCCCTTGGTTATCCAAGACAGGACTTTCGTTGATGCTAGCACCATACTAGACACAGACCCCACATGGGACTGGGGTACAACACCTGGTACACCCAATACTGGTGACCTATGGTATCCTCACGTTTACAGTCCTGCACAAAATCCGTGGAACCCTGATGGAGTAAACCCTTTTGGCCGTTGGATGTATGGACCTTGGTTCTGGCCTCCAACGACAGATATTAAATATGAACCTGTTCCTAACCCCTACTATGATCCTGAAAATCCAACTGAACGGCCACCTATGATGCCAAAGATGCCATACCCATCAATGCCTGGTGAAGCCTTTATGGACACCCCTATTGTCAATGGTACGGCTTATCCTTACCTTGAAGTTGAGCCTAGAGCCTACCGTTTCCGTATTCTAAATGCCGCCGATGATCGTTTTTTTAACCTGCAGTTGTATGTAGCTGATCCTGATGGCTACATCTCACCCGACACGGGATATGCCACAGAAGTCAAAATGGTTCCTTCTTGTGGGATACCAGGCCTTCCTGCCGATTGGCCAAGCGGAATACCCGACCCGACATTGAAAGGACCTGACTGGATACAGATAGGTACAGAAGGTGGTTTTCTTCCTGCACCTGTAGTAATACCCAGCCAGCCAATTACCTGGAATCTGAATGCAACGAACTTCAACTTTGGAAATGTAGATCAGCACTCGCTCCTGCTTGGAACTGCAGAACGTGCAGATGTAATAGTTGATTTTTCCCAATATACCGGGAAGACCCTCATTCTCTATAATGATGCTCCGGCAGCTTTCCCAGCATCTGATCCCCGATATGACTATTACACTGGCAACCCTAACTTGACTTCCGAGGGCGGTGCTCCAACCACACTGCCCGGTTATGGACCTAACATCCGGACTATCATGCAGATTAGAGTGTCAGCTTCAACTCCTGACCCTGCATACGACATAACTGCGTTAAAAGCAGTGTTTGCTAAAACAGAGTCAAAAAGAGGCGTCTTTGAAATGTCTCATGACCCGATCATTATACCGCAGCTTGCTTACAACTCCGCCTACAACGTTACAAATTTACCTGCCGATTCAGCCAGCGCCTATGTACAGCTTAATGAGTTTTCCAAGACCTTTCGACCGATAGATTCAAACGGATCCCTTCTTCAGCCTGTAACTCTATCGATCGAACCTAAGTCTTTGCAGGATGAAATGGGTGAAGTATACGACACCCAGTACGGGCGGATGAGTGGCATGCTAGGACTAGAATTTCCAATAACCAGCTCCAATAATGCTCAATTTGTAGTCTACCCTTATGCCAGTCCACCAGTTGAGATTATCAGAGGCACAGCAAACCTTAATGCAACTCCTATCGGCTCTCTTAAAGATGGGACTCAGATTTGGAAGATAACTCACAACGGTGTAGACACACATACCATTCACACCCATCTATTTTCTGTACAGCTGATTAACCGAGTTGCCTGGGATGGAGCATTGCTGCCACCAGATCCTAATGAGTTAGGCTGGAAAGAAACCTTTAGGGTAAACCCTCTCGAGCATACCATCATTGCACTAAGGCCTAATGTTTCTTCCCTATCACAGGTACCTTTTGAGATACCAAACAGTGTCCGTCTTATCGACCCAACAATGCCTGAGGGTGCTATTCTACCACCGCCACCACCAGCCGGGGAATGGTTTGACCCGATGGGAGAGCCTATAAGCCAGGTTACTAATCACTATGTAAACTTTGGTTGGGAATACGTGTATCACTGCCATATTCTTGCCCACGAAGAAATGGATATGATGCACTCCATGGTGCTTGCCATTCCGCCAAAAGCACCTTCTAATCTAGTTGCTAATATTACAGATTACTTCTTCTTTAAGCGTGTAGTTATAACCTGGATAGTTAATTCTATAAACGAGACCAGCTTCACTGTTCAGAGATCGGTCAGTAGTACTGGCCCATGGATTACCCTAGCAACACTTCCAGCCGGCTCAAATTCATATGTCGATTTTGTCGTTAATATAACCAATGCTTACTACTATCGGGTGTTTGCTTCGAACACGGTTGGTGACACCTCCACTCCTGGCTTCCCAACGATGACGGTTAATTCTGACTTCTCAAACGTTGTGAAGATCGGACAGCCACCAGCAGCTCCTATCAATTTAACTGCAAGGCTGCGTACAGGACCACAAGTACGTCTGATTTGGTGGGACAACGCTTTGACCGAAACCGGTTTTGTAGTGGAACGCTCTGATAACGGTGGAGCCTACACAACACTTGCTACAGTAGGGCCAATGTTTCTTGTGGGTATCGTTAACTACACGGATAGAACTGTAAAGCAAGGCAATCACTACTCCTACAGGATCGCAGCTTTAAATGATGCAGGATTGTCTGCTTACTCGAACACAGTAAACATTAATTTGTAACTTGCTGTATAATAATATAATTGCTACAACCGGGCCCCCAGTGAAAAGCCACGTTTCCCAATTGGTGAATACGTTATAACCTTGAATTATTGATAAATACTTGAATAAACATAAATTATTCCGTTTGGATCGGACTTCTTCCAGATTACTATAAATGCAGCTGCTACTAACTAATTTATACGCCAAAACTTTTAGTAGTAGTTGCATTAATTTTTGATTTATTTCGATTATATTCCAAACAGAATTAGTAAACCGAAATTTTAATTACCTCAACTTTAAGTACTAAACTCAAAAGCCTTGATAGGAGCTATATTTAAAAGTGAGAATAAATTATTTGTTATATTCTCAACAAAAGCAAGGACTTTTTGTCAATGGCTTTTATGTTGATAATTGCAGTTCGTTTAATAAGCTTATGAAAAGGGAAGGTTTTAAACAAATGTATAGGAGCTCACAAAAAAGCCGACAGACATAGTTGTATAGGATACATCTGTTTCTAATTTCAATATTTAAAGATATAATGCCTAACAAAATACTTTTGTTGTATAAACACATAAAAATAGAGTTTATAAAAATACTTCCTCGATATCAATGAGGATGTATTTGTATATATAGCAAGTAATTGAGGATGTGGTAAACATAGGCGACTTAAAAACTTGGCAGGTGTATACGCTTTCTTTTGGAAATATTCAAATAATACCTTGACAAATTTGCCTTACTGGTGTAAGGTAAAATAAAGCCTTACATTTGTAAGGAAGGGAGGATTATATTTTGGAAAAGAATTTACCTCAAATCACTGACTCTGAATGGGTTATCATGAAGGTTTTGTGGAACAGGTCTCCACTCATGAACCGTGATATTGTAGAAGAAGTCAGCAAAAAGAGTACCTGGAACAACAAAACAATAGAGACACTTATAAAGCGCTTAGTTGATAAGGGAGCCTTAGGCTATAACCTTATTGGCTCCAAGATAAGGGAGTATTATCCTCTGGTAAGCCAGGAGGAGTGTATCAGGGTGGAAAACGAAACATTTCTAAAGAAAGTTTATGATGGCTCAATAAGTATGATGATGGCAAATTTTTTAAAGCATCAGAAGTTATCAAAGGATGAACTTGAGAAATTAAAGAAAATGATAGATGAAAATGATGATTAAGGAAGGTACTTGCTTATGCTGACAAATGTATTTGGCTCTGTATTGCTGATATCCATTATGTCCTCATCACTAATATGTGTTATTTGTCTGGTAAAACTTATTTTTAGAGACCGATTATCTGCAAGGTGGCATTATTATATATGGTTCCTCCTGCTAATAAGGCTATTAGTACCTTTTACACCTGATTACACTTTAAGTGCCAATAGTATCTACCATGAAAAAAAGCAGAATGCAAACAATGTAAAGGAGTTTGAAATAAAGAATAGTCCAGAGCTTAATAATAGTCACGAAATACAAGACTTTGGACCTGAAGCTGTTGATGTGGGAGTTGATCGTTTAGAGTACAATTACCCTTATGAGGCCGAAGACTCGGGTAAAGAGACTACAACAGGATTTTTATTTAACACAGCCGGCATTGTCTGGATAGTAGGTGCAATGCTTCTGTTTATTTACAGCCTTTTAGTAAATGTCATTATAAGATATAAAATTAAAAAGACAGCAGTTGTAATAAAGCAGGGAGGACTGGGTGCCCTGATTGAAGACTGCAGGAGGTTAATGAATATAAAAAGCCAAATACCCGTTATTTATCAAAAACATATAAGTGCTCCAGCACTATATGGAATCTTCCGTCCTGTATTATTGATACCGTCAGATATAATAAACCGGCTTGATGAAAGAGAGCTAAAATACATTATTCTACATGAATTATGCCATTATAAACGAAAAGATAATATATTGGGGGCAGTACAAATGATGCTTAACATAATTCACTGGTTTAATCCATTATTATGGTACGCATTCTATAAAATGAAGGAGGACAGGGAGCTTGTATGTGATGAACAGGCAATTTCTTACATAAAGTCCAATGAACGAAGAAACTATGCAAGAACTCTTGTCAAAATACTTGAGATCTTTTCCGAAAGAAGCTTAATTCATAGTGGGGCAAGTATAATTCAAGGGAGGTCATCCAATATGGAGTGGAGGCTAAAATTTATTAAGGCTTTAAAGAAGAAATCTACTGTTTTAGCTATTTCTATAACAGCTTTAGTTGTCTTACTTGGGGCTTTTAGTATTTCATATATTGACGGAAACATTAAATTCCCGCATTCAACCTATGCAAGTAATGATGGTAAAGATAAAAGCGGCAGTAAGGGAAGAGGCGGTATTACCGATAGAAACGGGTTAAAGCTTGTGGAAAGAACCCCTGTGGGAAGCTACTATCCCTTTAAAAGCCTAGCTTCACATATAATTGGATTTGCAGGTAAGGATAACACAGGATTGCAGGGGATAGAGCTGGTAATGGATAATGAGGGAATTACGAAAGACAATATAACCCTTACAATCGATAAAAACATTCAGGAAATAACGGATAGTGTCCTGGAGAGGGCTATAGAAGCCTATAAAATAAAAAACGGTGCCGCGGCTATTGTCATAGATCCTTCAACCGGGGAAGTTCTTGCAATGTGCTCCAAGCCCGACTTTGACCTGAATGATCCCCGTTCTGCTCCAAAAGGCCTAAGCAGCATCGATTGGGAGAGTATGCCCGAGGAGTATAAAATTGAGTATCTAAATAAGAGTGTCTGGAGAAATAAAGCTCTAACAGATACCTATGAACCGGGTTCTACCTTTAAAGCCATAACTGCAGCAGCAGGATTGGAGGAAGAGGTTATCAGACCTGACAGTATGGTAAATGACAATGCTGTAACCATAAGCGGAAAAAACCTGAACTGTTGGAAGCCGGATACTCACGGAAACGAAACATTTGAACAGGCGCTGCATAATTCATGTAATCCGCCTTTTGTAAGGGTAGCACAGGATCTTGGTGTTAAAAGATTCTATGATTATGTAAGGATGTTTGGTTTTTATGACAAGACAGGCTTTGAGCTCCCGGGGGAAGAAAAAAGTCTTTTCCATAAAGAGCCTAAAGAAATAGATATGGCTGTTGCATCCTTTGGGCAGAGGTTTCAGATTACACCGCTGCACATTTTGTCTGCATATGGAGCAATTGCAAACGGTGGAAAGCTTTTAAGGCCCCAGATAATCAAAGAAGTCTATGACCCTGACGGCAATGTTGTGAAAAAATTCGAACCACAGGTGGTGAGAAATGTTATATCAAAACAGACATCCGATGTTCTTAAGGATATGCTGGAGGGGGTTGTTTCAAAAGGGACAGGGAAAAACGCCTATGTAGAAGGGTATAGAATAGCAGGTAAAACAGGAACAAGTGAAACAACGGAAAAGAATAGATATATAGCCTCCTTTGTTGCATTTGCTCCGGCAGACAATCCAAAGATTGCATGTCTTGTCCTGATGGATAATCCAACGGGGAATATTTATAACGGGGGACAGGTTGCCGCACCTGCTGCAGGCCAGATTATAAAGCAGGTTCTGGACTACTTGTCAAAGGATTAAAGGTATATAATATTAACCTCCTTTTCCATTTTTTTGTTTTTATTATAACATTATAGTTTACTCTTTAATACGGTATTTCTTATAAAATTACTTTACATGTGAAAAATAAGGTAAAATTTCTTTCGCATATCCATATAAAAGTAAGGAAAACATAAGCTTGTATTATAAAAGGAGGTTTTCTTATGAGACATATTGGAGCTTTTCTATTAAAGTTTGTTGTTATTGCGGTAGTTTTAGAGCTTGTATTATGGAATCTTACTGCATTATCCTTTGGTAATATTTTATCAATAGCTTTAACAGTATCCATACTTGCTTATTTGATTGGTGATCTCGGTATATTACCAAGATCCAACAATACCGTTGCAACCTTGGCTGACGGAGCTCTTGCCCTTGTTACAATACTGATGTTTAACCTGGTATTTCCAATAGCGGATATATCATTTTTAGATGCTCTTATAGCATCTGTTGGTATTGCTGCGGCTGAATGGTTATTTCACAAATTCATGTCAAGAACTGTACTACCAACAGATAGGTAGTAAGTACTTCGGAGTTGTTCTTAAGATTAAAATGGCCTGTGACAGCATACTTCTTATGTACTGTAATTTTATAAATAAGGGACTCGTCTTTAAGACGAGTCCCTTATTTATTTAAGCATTTAAAAGTCCATCTTTGATCCTTATTATACGTTCTGCGCGACCTGATATTTCTGGATTATGAGTTACCATTATAATAGTTTTACCTTTTTTATGAAGTTCATGTATAATATCCATCACTTCCTGTTCCGAAGTTGAATCCAGATTTCCCGTGGGCTCATCCATTAAAAGGATATCAGGGTCGTTTGCTAAAGCTCTGGCTATAGCTACTCTTTGCATTTGTCCCCCGCTTAACTCATTGGCCCGGCTGTTTATCTTATCCTCAAGCCCTACAGCTTTCAGTAGCTCCAGAGCCTTTAAAGACTGCTCTCTCATAGGAATACCGGCAAACATCATAGGAGTTTGGACGTTTTCTAGTACAGATAAACTACTTAGAAGGTTAAAGAACTGGAATACGAACCCAAGTCTTTTTGCCCTGAATTTGGCTAAAGCACCATCTGTCATCTTGCTGATTTCTTCCCCAAATATCTTTATAGTTCCCCTGCTGGGCCTGTCCAATCCCCCTATTAAATGGAGAAGGGTGCTCTTGCCATGTCCTGATGGGCCAATTATACAATTGAATTTACCCCCTTCGATTACCAGGTCAATGCCTCTTAAGGCATTGGTAGGAACTTTTCCTCTATTATAGGTTTTATGGACATCCAATATCTCAATTATATTACTCATAACTTATCGCCTCCACAGGAGTTAGTCTGGCTGCTCTTAAAGCAGGATAAATACCCGATAATGTTGCCACAACAATCGAGCCCAGTAAAATCAGCAGCATGTCCGACAACTTTATAATACCGGATACCTCAGTAGAACGTATAAAGGCTGTAAATTCATTCTGTGCTATAAATGGGGTAATGAAGAAGGAAGTTATTGTCCCGATAAGGAGGCCAAGCATCCCTCCAATAAATCCATAAAAGCCTGATTCAATGACAAATACCTTAAATATTTCAAAATTTGAACTTCCCATGGACTTTAGTATTCCTATTTCCTTCTTCCTTTCATATATAG
>JBMOLK010000214.1:0-7803 GCA_049325575.1 Bacillota bacterium
GATGGGATTATGTCTCCATTATAAGACACTACCCATTTGCAATCATAATTCTTTTTTTTCTTCAATTTTATTTTACGCATTTATGTTCCCCATAATTGTATTGTAGCCAGTTTGTCTGTCTGCCCAAACCAGTTTACTTTTTAAAACAAAAAGTAAAAAAAGAGACTTATGCAAAGTCTCCTATTGTTGCTTTTCCTACGATTCTAAACACTTTATATCCAGCATTTCCTTCAGCTATTGTAATTGTCAAAGTTCCAGATGAAACACTTGTTGAAAAGTATTCATTTGAAGTTACTACTGAACCGCTTGTGGAATGTGTCCAAGAATCTACAGCCAATAACCCATCTTCAGCTATTCCATAGCTCCCTAGGTCTACAGTAAAAGTATCACCTGATGCTGCTCCTGTAGCAATTGTTACATAAAATGATTTTACTGCTGGGTTTGGTGTTTCTTCCAAATATTCTAATGCTGTTGCCGTTGCCATTTTATCCTCCTTATGCTAACCCATACCTCATCACAGATGAGCTTTCAAATGTCAATACTAATGTTCCGTACCATTTTAGCATATATTTCTGTGAATCGTTTGTTTTAGCCAATTCTTCATAAGTATAGTCTTGCAGTACAGCCAAGAAAATATACCTTGTATCTAAATACAATATTCTTCTTGAAGTTGCTGTAGTTGGCATATACCTGTCTTTTATTACCATTATCCCATCAAACAAGAATGCATCTGGAATTCCAAAACTCATATTTTCTGGAACTGGAGCTATATGTCTTTGATAATCCATCAACAGGCCTTTTATATAGTTCAAGGTATATCCATCTGTTACAATCAAGTCAATTAGCCCATTGGCTTCAAATGATGTATTGATGTCTGTTCTCATCTGTGCAAGTGTTATATTTGAACCTGAGTTGTTTGTAGTATTTGTTGAGATAGCATTAACAAAGCCATTGAACTCATTTGGATACGTTGTTGCATTTCCATTGATTATTGTATTTTCAAGTGCTTCATTCATTGATGCTGTTTTTACTCTGATATCTTCAGCCATCATGTTTATGATTGTCTCACTTGCTGTTGCAATGCCTGTTACTCTTCCTACTGCATACAAAAATTTCATTGATGCTGTGCCGGTGCTTCTTGTGTCTACTTGCTCGCTTAAAGCTGCATCTTCAGGTAAGAATGATGCTCCAGCTTTTGCAGAAATGATATTATAGACATAGCTTCTGCCTCTTACTGCTCTTCTTGGCAGTAATCTCACTAAAGGTGTCTCTCTTACTGTCTTGTCAACGATGCTTGGGTCAACAAAAGGCGGCAACATGCTGTAGCCGGTATATGTTGAACCTGATGTTGAACTCATAGATGGAGCTTTTTGTATAACTTCCATCATTTTTTTGCCAATTTCTGCTCTTTTGTCAATTCCTCTGATTGGGTCATAGTACAGTTCTTCGCTGTGTATGCCTGCAACACCAAAGGATTTTTCAAATGCATAATCGGCTTCACTGTTTTCTAAACTCATTTTTCCGAATGCCATTTTATTTTCCTCCAAATCTTAATTTAAGCATTTTTTCAATTGTCAACGGCTCATCAACAACAATTTGTTCTTTGATTATAGGGCCTTCAACAGTTCCTTTCAAAATTGCTTTTTCCTTGAATTCTTTCAGTTCTAATTCTAATTTTTTATTTTGCTCTTCCAAAACTGCAATTTTTGCAGTTAGTTTTGCTGCGTCTTCAGAAGACTGCTTTACAAGTTCAGTAATTTCAGCAGCTGCTTCTTTTTCAACCTGTTCAACAGGCTTTTCAATTTCAGGTGTCTTTTCAACCATAACTAATTCCTCCGTCATTTTTGGTTCACTATCCTTAATCATCTGTGGCTCCTCAAAGCTTTTGCCTCCAAATTTTGCCTGGCATACAGCCCAAGCTGATTCTTCTTTTGTTCTTCCATCTTTTGGATGAAAATCAGCGTCAGCCATTAATGCCTTTACACAATCTTCAACAGCCTTGGGTTTTGTCAGTTCAATATCAAAAGATTTTGCAATATGGCCAAAGGTTGCATTTCTATTGCTTTGTATCGGAACCCAAGTCGCCTCTACAAGCTCAGCATCTTCATAAACCTTGAAAAATTCTCCATTAATCTCTTTTTTTGAAGATTTTCCAGGAATTGCACCAATTGAAATTCCTGGATTCTCGCCATTTGCCAATGCTTCTTCAACTTGCTTTTCTATTTGTGCCGCTAAAGGATTAGCTTCTTTGCTGAAGAACCAAGGCTCTGCAACCAATGCAGAATGCTCTGCCTTATCAATAACTTTTAAGTTTCTCCATCCACCAACCCAATTCTCCATTTTGTTTACATGATTTGCCAATGCTTTTATAGATGAGTTTTTTGACCATTTAACCAACAAATCTTTACTCATAAATTCCTTATCCCTATCCATAGAAGAATCACTAAGAATCCCAACATATTTTCCTTCTGCTGTTTTTGTGACTGGCATAAATGCCTTAATCATATCGCAATTGTTATTTTGTTCGTTTTCCATATTTGTTATATGCTTTTTCTAATATTTAAATAAAATTATTCTTCTAATTCAAATTTAATTGTGCTTCTGCAGAAGCAATGCGCAGGCGGCTGAAAATATTCGCCTTCTGTTGATTTAAAATTATCATTTATTCTTACTTTCTGCCCATGTAGCTCCCTGCAAATCTTTGACGTTCTTTCATCAAGTTTTGCCTGCCATATTTTAAATCCCTGCAATCCACTTTCTTTAAATGCCTTTAATTTGCCAAAATTATGCATTCTATTGCTTTCTGTACGAGCTATTTTAGTTACTCTGCCATCAGTCAATTCATCGCCGGTGTATTTCTTAAATTCAGCTTGTATATCCTTTTTTATTTCATCTAAATGTTTTCTATCAGCTACTCCTTCTGCAACAATATTAAGTATAGCTTTTCTTAAATCATCTGTAACTCCTTTTAATCCATTCCAATGCTCGCCGTCAATTACAAATCCATCCATCTGCCTCTTTACCTGGGTATTAATATCCTGCTCAAAATTAGGTCCAAATCCAATGTCTATTTTGAATTCATCCTCCACTTCTTCTATGCCACTGATAAGATTTTTTCTTATTATCTTCACCAAACGACCTGCAAATCCTGAAGTGTTTATCTTGTTGAATACAATCCTTAAAAATTCAGGAAAAGTCTTCTGCACATATTCCTTGGCTATAATCTCATCCTTCATTTTTTCTTCGACTGCATTTAATATGTCACTTTTCCATGAATTGAATTCATTGTATAAAAATCTGTCATAAGGTGTTGATTCATCAATTATGTCCTTGCCTGCATCAACTTCTTTTGCTATAATTTCTTCATTTTGTTTTTCTTCTGGCTGTTGCTCCTCATTCTGCTGCTGTCTTGTTTTGTCCCTATTAGAAAATCTATTTTCATTTTGGTTGTTGTCCTGTCCGGCAAAAGAACCGCCCATCAACTCAGCAGTCTTTTCCTGCATCATCATTCCATAAGGCTTATCGCCCCATTCAACTGGGTCCAATCCATCCATTGCACGAACTTCATTAATAGTAAGCACATTAGCCTGCAATTTCTGCATCGTCTGCTCATGTTCAATTTTTTCAGCTACATCATCATTGTAGTACCATTCAAATTTAATGCTGTCATTGCCTATAACATCTGGTATAATTTCTCTATTGATTTTATCTGCTATCAATTGAAGGTATGGCTTTATCGCATTTCTAATTGTTACTCTTTCCTGGCTTTCACTAGTCGCCCTATTGCTCTGCTCATAAAATCCAACTTCTTGAGGCGATAAACCATATGCAGCAAACACAAGATGGAAGAACCATCTCTGCCCATCAAGCCATTCCATTTCTTTTGATGTGCCCGTAAAGCTCTTTACATCAGCGCCTTCAACATTATTAAACAAAAGCTTGTGCGGCTTTCCTTTTATCTCCTGCTCCCATGCGGCTTTGAATTTCTCCATCTGCTCCCTTGCCATCGGGATAGTGATAATTCCATCAGGCATTGCATTATTTTTATAGAACTCTTTATTCCATCTTGTTGATTGGATAAGCAATTCAACTTCCTGCTGTATTGACTGCAGAGGAGAGAATCCATAAGGATAATACTCATTGCTTAAATTCATTCTGCCATATATAATTTCGTCAGTGTCATAATGAAGAGGCTTGTTTTTAGGATATTTATACGAATATTGCCAATAGCCATTTAATATTCCATGCTCCTCCAAATCAAACAAGAATCTGCTCCCATCATACGGAAACAATTCAACCAATTCGCCTTTTGCATTTCTTCCTTTATATATTACACCAGCATCAATTTCCAACACATCTCTAATCCATGGCCCCCAAATCTCCCAAAAAGTCATATTATTTCTATTTGGATATTTCAGCAGTTTTTTTACTTTTTTTATGTCTTCATCATATTTGCCATTTTTATTTTCATCATCGGCAATTACATCCCATTCAATGACCATAAGCTGTTTAGAAATCGCATTTGTAACCATCTGCACCCAGCATGATTTTGCATACTGCCTTAATTCATTTATATCAACCTTGCGAGGCATTCCAAGGCTGGCAGTCCAAAACCAATTATATAAATAAGGCAAATCATTTGTTCTTGCCTGTTCAGCAGCATTAAATATTCTAACTTCCTTATTTAACGCTGAACGCCATTTCTTTATTGTGTCTACGAAGTTCATTGAACATAAATATAAAGCTGGGATTTAATCCCAGCAGTTATTTAGGGAGGGATTCCTAAAGTTATCACCATCAAAAAACCCAATAAGGAGCCAAGAGCCCCTCAAAGGGAAAAAGAGGTGACAAATATATAATATCATTTCTAATATTTAAATAAAATTATTTATCCAAAGAAATAGTATGCTTCTTTTTTGTTATTCAAATATTCCAAGCAATAGCCTAATCCTATAGGAATATCCGGATGTATTCCTGCTTCAACCAGCTTTCCATCAGCCAATGCATAAGAAGTGCATTCAGCAAGTATTCTATTTGCTATTGCTATATCTTTTTCTGTCTTGTAAGGAATGATTATCTGCCTATTTTCAAATGCTGTTGCAAGGCGCATTATCATGTTTGTTTTGCCGACAGTATGCCTTTTGCCAATAAATTCATCGCCGATTTTTTCTCTTTTTTTCTCGGCTGGGTCTGAAGCTGAAGTCCAATAAAGTGTAATTGGAAGAGCATATCTATTCAAGTCATTGCTGATAGACTTTATGCTGTTTTCCTCCAATACAATCATATTATATCCATATGTTGGATATAATTTGCTTTTTATCAAGTCCATTTGCTCAAATACGCTCATTCCTTTCTTTGTAAAGCAGTCAAAAATATAATATTTGCCGTTTGCAACTCCGACAGATACAAATGCAGAATTATCTGCTATAACACTATCGCTGAATGCAAAATCAACGCCTAACACTTTTGAATCATAAACTCTGCTTTTTAATTCTTCAAATGAAACTTCTGAATTAAAGCAATTAGCAACCCATGCCCTTTTTATCAATGAATTTTCATTACTTGAAGGATTATTTAGATATTCCTGCTGAAATGCAAGAGAGCCGATGTCTTTCTTTATTGCCAGCAGTTTTTCCTTTGTAAACCTGTCAGGCCACAATAAATTATCAAAATTTTCATCGCAGGCTTTGAATATCTTTCCATTGTACTGCTTTATCTTTTTGTACAGCAGAGAATCAAGATGCAATAATGTGCCAATCATTTTAAATCTTCCATTAACATCCAGTGATGGTATAATCACTTTGTTTAATTTTGCATCATCTTTTGCTCTCAGCTCTATATTAAGCACTCTAATATCTTCTTCTATATCATCCCCGATAATTAAAGTAGGTCTTATATTTCTCCATTTAAACCCTCTTAAATTCTTTTCAAAGGACACAGCCTCAACTCTGCAGCCGTTCACATCAAAGCAGTCCTCCCTGTCTTTGCCGTCTTCCTCCTTTTCAAATTTTAAGTCTAAATTTCCATATAGCCAGCTGAGCCTTTCATTATTTTTAAATTCAAATCTTATTGGCGCTAAAAATTGCACTGTTTTGGTGTGATTCTGCGAGACATAAACAATATATTTTTCTAATTTGTTGACAATGCAGAAAATAATAAATATAAGTCCAGTGATTGAAGACTTAGCATGGCCTCTTGGAGCAGCAAAAGCATCATTGCCTTCTTTGAATAGCAAGTCATATACTTCATAGTGAAATGCAGGTATTTTATTTGTAACTGTTTCTGGAAATAAAAATAATGAGAAAATATCAATATTTTCTTTGAATGAGAATATATATCTTAATATCTGCCTCAGCTCTTCTTTATCTTTGCTGTTGTTAAGTATCTTCGCTAATTGCGGTGCAGTTATCTTCATTTAGTAACCTTTGTATCATTCCTTTTATTTTTTCCTCACTAAAAATATTCACCTGAATGTTTGTTTGATTTAAATTATCCCCATGAATAGCCTTCCTAAGCTGTATTCCAGCATTAAGCAATGCAACTCTCTGGCTTGGATGTATAGAGCCTTCTAGCTCGCTGTAATATCTCACAAGGTCCAAGTCCATTAATGTACGGTCAAACAGCTTTAAAATTATTTTATCTGCCTGTGAATTAGAAAGCCCTCTTTTTAAAAGATATTTTTTATATTGATTAATCTGCTTTTTTCTGCAATTTGGCTTGGTCTGCTCATTAGCTTCAATTTCCATTTTAAATTTGCCCTGATGCATTCATCGCTAAAAGCGGCAAAGAGACTGCATCAGCATAGCATTAAATCTTATCAAAATCTTTCTTTATTTCTCTCATAAATAAATAACCGACATCTAAGTCATATTTTACTGCAATCTCACTCATTATAGCAGAAGACATGGCTATTTTCTGATTTTCTTCCCTTGCTCTTGAATAGCCTCTTTCCGCCTTCATTACTTTTATATCTGCTATTATTTTCTTTTTGTATTGCTCAATTTCAGATTTTAGGATGCATTGCCATTCCTTTCTTAACTGCACAATATTTTCAATCTGTTCCTTGTAATCTTTAAGATTTGATTCATGGACTTTATTTTTTATTTCGTCCTGCATCTTCTCAACTTGCTTCATTCCTTGTGCAATATCCTGCTCCATTTTTGCAAGAGTCTGTATTGCTTCCTTAAACTTCATTGATTTTGTATGCGACTGCGTCAAATAATATTCTCCATCTTTTTCGCTTACATTAAACTTACTTTTTTGCATTTTTAAGCTCCTCTCTTAATTTTCTAATTTCTGTTATCAGCATCATCTGCCTAATAGCATCAGGCGATGTAAATGAAAATCTTTCCTCTCTCTGTAGACCATTAATCTCATGCAACACATTTTCAAAGATTTCATCATTTAAATTTATTTTATAAAATTTTGTTTTGCCGGTTACGCCATTGCTTTGTACTTCTTGTATAACAACTTCGCCATATTTCTCCATTTTTGATAAAGCATTAATTGTTGTTTGAATATTTAAATTAGTTTGTTGCGCTATTTCTTTTGCAGAAAAAAATTTATCTTTGTCCTTTTTTAAAAAAATAACAATTGATTGCTGGCTCATGCAACACCCCTTTGTTTATAAAATATTATTATACCAACTTATATATATATTTTTCCTTTGTAATATAATAAACACAAAATAATAAACACAAAATAATAGATTCTTACTAAAAAACAGAATATTTTTGGTAAGAAAAATAAGATTCGCGGTATAACGCTAATGATTCGCGGTATAACGCTAATGATTCGCGGTAT
>JBMOLK010000215.1:0-7775 GCA_049325575.1 Bacillota bacterium
TCTTTACAAGGATTTAAGAGTATTTATCGAAATAGTTCCATCATGCCGCCAATTATAGATCCGGATTTTCTCATAAAGTCCATACCTTTTCTTCTCATCCTTCTGCCGGATCTTCCATTCATCATATCGGAGTTCATAGCCATTCCCACTGATGCACCTATTATGCTTCCTATTATCAAACCCCTTGTAAAACCGTTTCTCGCCATGGTCTCACCCCTTTCTTCAAACCTTTTTATTGCCTTCAATTATATTCTTAATTCCTCCACCTGTTTCCATCATTTCTTCTGCTGCTTCACTGTCCACCAAAATGTTTTCCTGGCTAAACTCTACCTTTCCAAGAAGCGGCATCACATTTCTGCCGTTTACAATATCCTGCAGAATTCCGTCCGACACTTCCACACCATCCAAGGTACCTCTTTCATAGTCAAATAAAATGTCTTTGACCACTCCCAGATCTTCGCCCGATTTTGTGTAAATCCTAAGTCCCATCAAGTCCCCTTTTTCCTTATACTCGGGAGCGTCCTGGACCTTTTTCAGTTCCTTTATATCCTTAGCATCATTAACAATAAGTGCATCCTTGCCAAGACTTAGAACATCCTCAATCAAAACTACCTTTTTTCTTAGTTCACAGCCTTTTCGTTCCAATAAAAATGCGAAAATTCTTTTTTCTTTCGGATAAAATACTATATCCTTTATAACTCCAAGTTTTTTTCCGTCAGCCGCACATATGACAGGCAGACCTATAACCTCACTGTACCTTTCCACAGAACATCTCTCCGTTAACCAGATTCAGTCAAGTAACACATTTAACAAACTTTTATAGAAAATTATCATATATACTTATTATTTCTTCGTTTACGTAAAAAAATACGCAACTTACAATTTGACTTAAATTACAAATTCATATAGAATTTATTCGTTGTATAAAAAACAATAAATATTTTTTATAAAATTGATTTATGGGGTAGGTGTAAGAATGGTCGGTCCAATACCATCTAACAAGAAGATAGGGGTAAACATACCCACAATACTGCTGCCCGAAAAGGGCACTGACATGTCGGCATGGTCGGTTGTTGCATGCGATCAATATACTTCAGAGCCGGAATACTGGTCGGAAGTTGAAAGAATGGTGTCATCAAAGCCTTCTACTTTTCACTTGACACTTCCGGAAGTTTATCTTGAGGATGACAATGAAGAGGAAAGAATAAAGAACATCAACAATGCAATGAGAAGGTATATTAAAGAGGATATACTTGTTTCCCACAATTCCTGCATCATATTTGTAGATAGGAAAACTTCTCATTCACAGTCAAGAAAAGGCCTTGTACTTGCGGTAGACCTGGAAAAATACGATTATAACAAAGGGTCTCAAACCCTTATAAGAGCGACGGAGGGTACTGTAATCGAGAGGCTTCCTCCCAGAATAAAAATAAGACAGAACGCTTCCCTGGAGCTTCCGCACGTAATGATCCTTATCGATGATCCGGGCAAAACAGTAATAGAGCCTTTAGCAGAAAAGATCGATTCCTTTGAGAAGGTGTATGACTTTGAGCTGATGATGCACGGAGGCCATATCAAGGGCTATAAGGTAGATGACCCGGATACGGTTTCAGATGTAATAAATGCCCTTGAAAAATTGGCAGATCCTTTGGTATTTAAGTCCAAATACGGTGTGGGTGACGATAAGGGCGTGCTTCTTTTCGCAGTGGGAGACGGCAATCATTCTCTTGCTTCTGCAAAGGGCCATTGGGAAAATGTTAAGAAGAGTCTGCCGGAAGAAGAAATTGAGGATCACCCTGCCAGGTTTGCACTGGTAGAAATCGTTAATGTGCATGATGACGGTATTACTTTTGAGCCTATACACAGGGTTGTATTCAATATAGATCCAAAAAACCTTCTGGATAGTCTTACAGACTTCTTTGGAGCCTCAAACTGCTCCTATAAAAAGTTTGATTCCAAGGAATCCATGAACAAGGAAGTTGATACACTCTCTAAAAGTAAAGCCGGACATGTTATCGGCTTCGTAAGTTCCGAGGGCTTTGGTACGGTTGTAATAAAAAGTCCCCGGCATAACCTTGAAGTGGGCTCTTTGCAGTGCTTCCTTGATGAATTTACAGGAAAGAATAAAAACGCAAGGATTGATTATATACACGGCGAGGAAGTCGTGACAAAGCTGGGCTCAAAGGAAGGCAATATGGGATTTTATCTTCCTACCATGAGCAAGCATGATCTTTTTAAGACTGTTATCCTTGACGGAGTATTGCCTAGAAAAACTTTCTCAATGGGAGAGGCAGAGGAAAAAAGATTCTATCTTGAATGCAGGAAGATAGTAAAAGACTAGAGTACCGTTAATTGAAAACACATATTCAGTGCATGGAAATTTTAGGGGAAACAACAATTATAATTAAAGTTTCTCCTTTTTTGTGCAATTTTCATATTGACTCATCTTTTACTAGTTGATAGAATTATAAAAATTTTCAAAAAATTATTATAATTTTAGCTAATTTTTGTATGTATTTAAAAACAATATTTTCCGGAAAATTGACACATGCGCATGGTTGACTTGGAGGGGGTAGAAATAAATGAGTATAATCGAGATCAATAACTTAAGCAAACACTTTAAAGTACTTAATAGACACGAAGGTCTTAAGGGAGCCATAAGGGACCTGTTCTCCAAAGACTATAAAATAGTTAAGGCAGTAGACGATATCTCCATGCAGATCAACCTTGGTGAAACCGTAGGCTTCGTGGGACCCAACGGGGCAGGAAAGTCCACTACCATAAAAATGATGACAGGCGTATTGGAGCCAACAGGGGGTCATATCAACATCAACGGATATGTTCCTTACAAAAGCAGAAAAAAATATGTACAAAACATAGGTGTTGTTTTCGGCCAAAGAACCCAGCTTTGGTGGGAGCTTCCCGTAATAGAGTCCTTTAAGATTCTAAAGGAGATATACAGGATCGACCAGAAGGTCTATGATGAGAACATGACCACGTTTAATGATCTGGTAAATTTAAAGGATCTGTATCTTACACCTGTAAGGTTTTTATCCCTAGGTCAAAGAATGCTTTGCGATATAGCAGCATCCTTCCTTCATAATCCCAAGGTTATTTTTCTGGATGAACCCACTATAGGTCTGGATGTGTCCATAAAAAGCAAGATTAGAACGGTTATAAAGGGGCTTAATGAACAAAGGAAAACAACCATACTTCTTACCACCCATGACATAAGCGACATTGAAGCCCTCTGCAAACGTATCATTATAATCGACAAGGGTCATATCATCTATGACGGAAATATTCAAATGATCACAAAAATGTTTGGTGCATATCGAACCTTGAAGATCGATGTAAGTGAAACAGCGGAAAATATTGAGGAAAAAATAAACAAGGCCTTCACCTGGAAAAGTACTGTTCCGGTGGAAAAGCACGAGGACGGATGGATTAGTATTACAATAAACCAGGATGAGGTTCCTCTATTAAGTGTTCTGAATTTTGTCATGAGTGAATACCAGGTAAAGGATATAAAGGTAGAAGAAATAGAGACTGAAAGCATTATCAGAAAGATATATGAAGGTGAGCTAAAATGAGAAGGTATTTGACAATTACCAAAAACAGTACCATTGCAGGTATGATTTACAGAGTTCATTACCTTTTTACTGTTTTTGCCAATATTATGTTCATTGTGCTTACATACTTCCTTTGGAAGGCAATATACAAAAACTCTGACGGTACTTTAAACGGCATGACCTTTGAAGAGGTCTTTATCTATCTGGCTCTGGCATCCTCAATAACATGCCTCTTCCAGACATGGACCGAATATGATATGTCAAGAAACATCCTAAGCGGCGCTATCATAAGGGACCTTACCAAGCCACTGGACCACCAGATGCTTACACTGTTCGGGGTAATGGGCTTTGTGGCCAACAACCTTGTTACGATTACCCTGCCCTCAATGGTTCTTATCTATATCATTGCAGGCTCCCATATAACCCTTGGTTTCAATATACTGTTTTTTGCATTGGCTTTATTTCTTGCGTTTTTGATAACCTTCACCATAGATTATTCTATCGGACTTGTCTCCTTCTATACGGAATCCATATGGGGTGTAAGTATAACCAAGGGAGTTATTATCGGTATTTTGTCGGGTGCTGTGATACCCTTAAACTTTTTCCCCGGGGCCCTAAGGAGCATCGTAGAGCTGCTTCCTTTTCAGGCTATTTACAATACTCCTTTAACCATTCTTCTCTCTAAAGATATGGGAGTAGAGAATTATATATACCTTATTGTAAACCAGATTTTCTGGGTGGTTGTGCTCTTTACCTTCAGCAGGCTGTTTTATAGAAAGGCAGTCAAGGTTATTACAGTAAATGGAGGTTAGGAAATGAGAACTCTAGGATTTTATACAAGACTGTATTTTCTGATTGTGTCCCAATATATCAAGGCCAGGATGCAGTTTCGGACCGACTTTATAATAAGCTCGGTAGGAATGCTGTTTGAAAACGTTGCAGGTATATTTTCGCTGTGGATACTGTTTAAGTCCATACCGAACCTTGAAGGCTGGAATTATTACGAGCTTATTTTCATATATGCATTTACACTGCTTGCCCTAACTCCAAGACAGTTGTTTTTTGATAACATCTGGGCACTTGGGTTTCATCTAAGAGAAGGGAGCTTCATCAAATACTATTTCAGGCCCCTTAACATGATGTTTTACTACATGTCGGAGGTCTTTGACCTAAAAGGGTTAAGCCAGCTTTTGTTCGGTATTTGCGCCTTTGTTTACTCATCGGTGAAGCTTGGCCTTGAGTGGGATATTTTTAAGGTAATCCTTCTGTTGTTCACTTTATTAAGTTCATCATTAATAATGACTGCTCTTCTTAATATTGCAGGATCTACAGCGTTTTGGACAACAGAACCTTTTTCAATACTTATGTTTACATTCAGGTTTAGTACCTTTGCAAGATATCCTATTACAATATTTAATAGGTTTTTAAGAATTTTATTTACATACGTGATCCCTATAAGCTTTATGGCCTTTTATCCGTCACAGCTCTTCTTAAGGCCTGGAAACTATAGCATCCTAACACTGTTTTCTCCCCTGGCAGGAGTTGTTCTGTTCATAATCGGTTATGCAGTATGGAGTAAGGGTGTAAATAGCTATTGCGGAACGGGATCATAATTATTATATGCAAACCCCTTTAATTTTATATAAAGCTCCACAATGATTTTGGGAGCGTTTCCCCCCCAGGGAATGCTCCCCCGTATTGTTTTTTTACGGTGGTTATAATGTCCCTTTTTGGGAAATTAATATATATATACTATATTAAAGAGAATAGTGAGGAAAACATATTGGATAGGTTTGTTCTGACAAAGAGGATTGCAATACTGGGCATAGCAGCCAATGTTATTTTGCTGATATTAAAGCTGTTTATCGGTTTTATAAGCAGAAGCCAGGCCATGATAGCCGACGGGTTTAACAGTGCAGGAGATGTATTTGCTTCTGCCATAACCTTAGCAGGCAACAAGATAGCCAGTCAGCCGGAGGACCATGACCACCCTTATGGTCATGGAAAGGCAGAATATATTTTTTCGATGGTAATAAGCTTCTCACTTTTCCTGGTTGCCTATAAAATATTCAGGAGTTCCCTTGATTCCATACTTAACAGACAAGGCTTTGTATTCTCCATTTATCTTGTTGCTGTAGCTGTAATAACCATTGTGCTGAAGTTTGGTTTGTTTATTTATACCCGGGGGGCCGGAAAGAAGACAGAAAACCTTCTTATACTTGCAAACTCCGAAGATCATCGTAATGACGTATTTATCACATCCTCCACCCTTTTGGGAATCATTTTCGGTTATTTCGGCATATTCTGGGTGGATGGAGTTGTGGGTATCGGTATCTCCTTATGGATTGCCTTTACCGGAATCAAGATATTCCTAAGCTGCTACAAGGTTCTTATGGATACGGATATTGACAAGGTTTTAAAGGCAGATGTCATAAAAGCTATTGAAAGTATTAAAGGTGTTGAACATGTTGATGATGTAAAGGCCAAGCCTGTAGGTGTTTCGTTCATTGTTATAGTAAAGGTCTCTGTCCCGGGAGATATGACAGTCCAGGAAGGCCACAGCATAGCAGCGAGGATAAAGGAAAAGCTAAAGGGATTTAAAAACGTTAGTGATGTAATTGTCCATGTTAATCCTACATAATAAAACCCCCCTTAATTCGCTTACCTTCAGGAATATAAAAAATAAGGGAGATGGTATCGGATACCATCTCCCTTATATAGCTTATTTATAATAGATTATTTAAACTGTTATGGTTCAACTCCCCAGTTCAGGATTCCGGAAACATAACCTGTTACCTTGTTCCAATCACTGTATGAAGTACCCGTTGACCTGAAGGAATAGTCATTTGATTGATTATAGTTTGACCAGTCTGATTTTGAAAATCTAGTCTGTACCTCTATGCTTTGTCCAGGTGACAGGCTTCCTGCAGTAGATATAAAACCTACTTCCAGATAATAATCCGCCGTTGTTTTTGCAGTAGACATCTTAACAAACCTGCCTGTTACATTTGAGCTTCCGACTGAAGTCCAGTCACACCAGAAACTCTGTGCCTTATCCCCGTCTATTGTGTAGTAATATCTTATTTTTACACTTTCAAGGCTAATTGAGGTTGTTCCTGTATTGGTAATCATGAATTTAGGAGCTATACCATTGGTTGATGATGAAGTATTGCCATTATACATCTGAACCTTAATGCTTCCCGACACCGGAGCTGTTGATGCGGAAGGAGTAGGTGTCGATGTAGGAGTCACTGAAGGTACAGGTGTCTTTGTAGGTGTTGGCACTATTGATGGCGTACTGGTAGGTGTAGGCACTATCGATGGTGTAATTGTAGGTGTTGGCGTAGGTGTTGGAGAAGCCGTTGATACCGAACCGGAAGTAAACTTAATCCAGTTAATATTAAATAAACTTCCTTCTGCATAGAGCCTTAATGTCTGCGTTCCGGCACTTAGGTTTACCGTTGCTTTAATTGTTGTCCAATTCTGCCATCCTCCGGTGTTTGGAATGGAACTTGATGCAAGGTTTACTGTTCCCTTCCTTAAAGCCAGCTTACCTGTACTCTGCGTGCTGGCAACCCTGTATTCTACAGTATATGTTCCTTCGGACTGTACATTCACGTTATAGTCAAGCCAGTCTCCTGTGTCTATCCAGCCTACATTCAGACCGCCTTCAACACAGCTCTCTGTCTGTATGCCATACATATTATCATAATTTTCAGCTTCGATTGTTCCAGGTATTGTCTTGGATACAGGTACTGAAGAAGGTGTTGCTGTAGGTGTAGGTGCTACTGAAGGTGAAGGTGTCGCAGTAGGTTTTATTGAAGGAGTCGCTGTTGGTGTTGCTGCCGGCGAAGGAGAAGATACTGTTCCTCCGTAATTTTTTTGCATTCCCGCAAGAGCTCCTACCAATCCTGCATTGTAATCAAGAGCTACTTCAGTATATTGGTATTGATTTACATCATCTTTATAAGTATCTGTTGCATCAGGACCGCCAACTAAAGATCCCAGCAGCACGTGTTTGGCTTCATTTGTAATACCGCCGGTTGCATATGTGTATCCGTTTGCTGCTCTATGGTGCGGATGCTTTGGATAATTGGTTCCATAACCTATTATGTAAGACATGTTTGCAGGATTTTTACCCAATATATAATCAATTTGTGATTTTGCAAAGGTTTTTAGTGTTTCATCCTTGGTCTGCTCATA
>JBMOLK010000216.1:0-3799 GCA_049325575.1 Bacillota bacterium
ACTTATTATTCTTTCTGTACTGGCACCTAACACCAGTGCAAGTGAAACTACAAACAAAGAATCCGAGGTGGTAGTACTTTATGACGAATCTTATCAAACGAAGCGTTATAAATGCTGGTCAATCGAGGGCTTTCCTGTAAAATCAGGATCCTGGGACGGTATTACTGACAACACCGATATTGAGTATGATGTTAAAAATGCTGCTGTTGTCCGCCGGGGCAGAACCATGTATGTTACCGATGAAGCTAGAGACTCCAATGGAAATTTAACAATGGACGCAAATACCCAGATAATGGTATGGGCTCCAAGCAAGCCAGGTGCTCCTAGAGAAACGGTTTGGTGGTACAACACCTGGGACACCACAAGACATGCTCGTACTATTGTAATTCCGCATGATGCACCAGTAGGAGATTATCAGATTCAGGTTGGAGATAACCGCAGCAATTATGTAACTGTCTATGTTATTTTTGACCCTTCATGGGCGAAAGGACCAAGCCCCCTGCTTAGTGATGCAGAGTACGAATCTTGGGCATACAAAGATGAATTCTGGAAAAGTATTAATGATCAGCATGATTACCTAAATTATGTATATTTGCCATCAAATAACGAAAGTACTATAACCGTTTATCGTGGATTCCTAAATTCCGAAGCCGGTGCTAATGGAGGCATCTTCGGTCAGCGTATGGTAGAGATGGCCATGAGCATACATGGACCCGACACAAAAACACCACTGGAAGCAGCAATACATGCATATCAGGTAGTTGGACAGCGTATACCATGGAACGGTAGTATAAATACATATGAAAGTGAAGGTCAAACTGAATATGTCAACACTTTTGATATGGTTTATAGTGGTGAATTATACACTAAAAACGAACTATCACAAGTAGTGCCGGATACAGTTCTACCCCTTGATATTATAACTGCCGAAAAAGCCGCACTCGGCCTGGGCCGTCGTGACCGTTTACCTGACTCATATGTATTTAGAAATGGCCAATGCACAAATCATGGAAGTAATTTAGCAGCTTTGATACGTGCAATGGGTATCCCTGCCAGAGCAACATATACAAAGTATGGAAGCGGCTGGAACCCTTTTCATGCCTGGGCAGAAGCTGCACTTGAGTCCCCTGTAGCAAAACCGGAAAACACTAATTGGTGGAACGGTATATGGTGGAAGCTTGACAGCACTGATCCATACCTGGGGTCTGAAGCAACTCCAAGCCCTGGTGCTACTCCTACGCCTACTCCTTCTTTGACTACCTCACCCACACCATTAACCGCACATATGGAGGGAAATATTGCTCCCATAGTAATTGACGGCTGGGGAGATTACCTCTTGAATGAGTATAAAAGAGGCCTTGGAATAAGCTACAATGGCTCGTATGAAGCAAATACAGGAATGTATAAAACTGTTATGCTTAGAAGTGTAACAACACCCGTCCCTGCCGAACCAACACCTAACCCAACAACTAAACTAAGGAGTAATTGGGCATTTCTTGAAGGCTCTGCCTGGCAGGCGGTAAACCTGTTTGTACCCTGGAATGGATCTCAATCATCTCCACCTGACTATATTCTGGATAGTAAATATGGTTATGTCTTAAACAGTTCACAAAGCGGAATAGATGGTGGAATAGGATACATTAATAATGATATGGACCAAAGCGTTAATACCGATCAGGACGATGTCCCAAGTCTTCTTGAAGCAAACGATCAACCCGGAGTTATAGGGGGATGGGGATTCATGATATACCGGATCCCGGTTAATGGCAGTGAAAAAATAACAGTTAAGCTGGTTGATGGTGCAAATGAAGTACACTTCTATGGAACAAAGGACCGTTCAATCTATTCTAATGGAGGAAGATGGGATTTAAACTATGATTTTGCCTCTACCAATGGCCAGGCAACAGTCTATACTGATGGTATACAGCAGCTTTATATATTCATACAGCTAAAGGACAGACCTTCTGATGGTAATGAAGTTTCCTGGTATACAATCAGGACGTACAAACACGGTGACCTTGATAGTGATGGCTTTGTTACATCAACTGACCTTGCTCTACTCCAAAGGCACCTGTTAAACATGACTGTTGATATAAACGAAGAAGCAGCCGATTACAACAGCGACGGTACAATTAATACAACTGATTTTGATTTGTTAAAGAATCATCTGCTTTAACCTAAAAGTAGACAAACCATAATCTAACCAATATGAGGCTGGCCTTAATGTAAATTACCTCTTGGGTCAGCCCCTTGGTCTTATTTTGCTCCCAAGTGTTATCACCATCTTAAAGCTGATTCTCCTTTAAAAATCTTTTGTCAGGACCTTTACATATATTTGTAGTTTATAATACTGTGTTTATGCCAGATATTTATAGCTTGAGTAATAAAATGATGTAATCATAGTGCGTTCACTGCTATCAGTGACCCTCTTCTCGTCTAATTTGCCATAGCCTGCTGCAAGTCTTTGATGGTAACCCAATATGGCCCTGATTACATAATATTCAGCGATTAGAACAATCAAGAATAGAAATAAATCCATAAAAACACCGCCTCATCAAACATTGTTTATTATTTAACATTGTTATGTTAATATTATAACATACTTTGTTTAAAAATTAACATACTTTTTGAAAATTTTTTTATAATAGAATAATGCCAATAAAAACATTATAATATAAGAGTGTTAAGGTAATTGAGGGAGGTTGTGTGATGGGTAAAAAAATAAAATGGGGAATTATGGGCTGCGGGAAAATTGCACATTCTTTTGCAGAAGACCTAAAAGTTTTGCCTGATGCCGAATTATATGCAGTTGCTTCTAAAACCCCTGGAAAAGCAGAAGGATTTGCTGGTACCTATGGTATTCAAGAGTTTTATCAAAACTATGTAGAACTCGTGAATAATCCTAATATTGATGTAGTTTATATAGCTACAACCAACAATCTTCATTACGATAATGCCCTACTTTGCCTAAATCACGGAAAACATGTTTTGTGTGAAAAGCCATTTACAATAAACGCAGATCAGGCTAATAGCCTGGTGAAAGCAGCTAGAGAGAAAAAACTGTTTTTGATGGAGGCTATGTGGACCAGATTTTTTCCTTGTATAGTAGAGTTAAATAGAATATTGGAAGAAAAACAGATTGGGGATGTAAAAATGCTTCGGGCGGATTTTGGCATTAGTAGAGAACCAGACCCGACAGACCGAAAAATAAATCCTGATCTGGGAGGGGGCGCATTACTTGACCTTGGCATATACCCAATTTCTTTTGCAAGTATGATATTTAAAAGGCCACCCTCTAAAATAATAAGCAGTGCGTTCTTGGGAAAAACCGGAGTTGATGAGCAATCAAGCTATGTTTTTGAATACGATAATGGTAAAATGGCTCTTATGTTTTCTTCATTTTTATCGGATACACCACATGAGGCACTAATATCAGGAACAAAGGGATATATAAGAATACCGGATTTCTTTCACCCATCCAGAATGTTTGTAAATATAAATGGCCAGGAAAGAGTAATAGAGAAAAAGCACGAATCGAAAGGTTATAATTTTGAAGCACAGGAAGTAATGAATTGCATCCTGTCCGGGAGGGTTGAAAGTGATATCATTCCTCTTGATGAGACTGTAGCAATAATTAAGGTACTGGATGAGTTAAGATCACAGTGGGGAATAAGGTATCCTGAAGAAAGCTCATCATAGGTTGATTTAGCCTTGCTTGGTCAGTAATACTACCATTTGCTTAATGGCATAACTTCCCTAACATCAAAAGAAACCGGCGTGCCTCTCACACCGGTTTCTT
>JBMOLK010000216.1:3809-7774 GCA_049325575.1 Bacillota bacterium
GCTCTATTTATTTTTATCGTATATAATCCTCAAACCTTCCAAGGTAAGAAGTCCGTTTATTTCATCTATAGTCTCAGACTCGCTGGCTATCATTCTTGCCAGGCCGCCAGTGGCAATAACCTTTATATTGTCTTCCTTCATTTCCTTTTTCATCCGCCTGACTATGTAGTCTACCTTTCCCACATAGCCGTAAACTATCCCCGACTGCATACTGGCTACCGTATTGCGCCCTATAACACTATCAGGCTTTGCCAGCTCTATCCTTGGAAGCTTCGCAGCTTTCTGGAACAGTGCTTCAGCAGAAATCTTTATCCCCGGGCATATTACACCGCCAAGGTATTCACACTTTGAGGTAACTGCGCAAAAAGTAGTTGCCGTACCAAAGTCAACTATTATTAAAGGCCCCCCGTAGATCTCATAGGCAGCCACTGCGTTTACAATCCTGTCTGCCCCAACCTCCCTAGGGTTTTCATACTTAATATTGATACCTGTTTTTACTCCCGGGCCTACAATAATCGGCTCCATTTTAAAATATTTTCTTATGGCATGCTCCAAAGAATACATTATCGGTGGGACAACGGAAGCAATAATCACTGCTTCAACCGAGCCAATATCTACCTTCTCATGGTTAAAAAGACTCACTATAAACATGCCGAATTCATCAGAAGTCTTTTCCCTGTCAGTCCCCATTCTCCAGTGAACAAGAAGTTTTTTGCCTTCATATACTCCCAATACTATGTTGGTATTTCCTACATCCATTACAAGAATCATTTAAAATCATCTCCAAAAAATCTAAACTCCCAGTCTTAAGCTTCTAATTTCCTTTAACTCAAGCTTTATTTCCTTCTCAATTCTTTCAATATCCACCTTGATATCTTCAACGGTCTCTTCTGATTTTATCCTACCCGGCGCTCTTTGTGAAGAACTATTATTTATGTAGTTCTGTCTTGATTGTCCGTTTCCGTTGTCTCTCTGAAAACCATTACCCCTTTGCGGATTGTTCTCCCTAAAGGAGTTATTTTCCTTTGAAGGAGCGCTGTTCTTGGAAAAATTGTTTTCTTTATTGGCATTATTATCTTTAGAATAATTATTGTCCCTGGAAAAACCATTATCTTTTTGGGAATTATTATCCCTGTAATAGTTATTTCTTCTGTTTGGAAACTTTCCCTTTTTATTGTCTCTATTGGGCACTGGTCCCTTATTTTGCCCCCTATTGGGCCCCTGGCCGGCTCCTTGACTGGCCCCCTGATTTGGTCCTTGACTTGATCCCTGATTTGATCCCTGATCATCAATCTTCTTTGTTTGGTAATCTTTTTTAGCGTTATTATTCACCACAGTGAATCCCCCTCCTGGAATAAGTATAATCCCCCCAGTTAAATGTAGAAATCAAAAGTTTACGAGGATAGTTTTTTAAAAACAATTGCAAAGTCCTTAAACATTATCGTCAAAGTTATAGTTTTAGTAAAGCTTTTGCATTAAGTCCCAAAATAGCAGCTTCAACTTCCCTGTCAAGATTCAAGCCTTTTAGCTTCAAGATTTCTTCAGATTGGTCCATCCATGGCGAGTCGGTGGCAAAGAGGATTTTCCTGTAATCATGGTTTTTTATAATCCTTCTGGCCTGCTCACTGCTTATAATACCGAGGCTATACGAGGTATCAAAGTAAATATCTCTTCCTACCAAAAAACGCTCTACATCGTCCCAGTATGAAAAGCCGCCCATGTGCGCAGCTACAACCTTTCCTCCGGGAAAGGCTTTTATAACGTTTAGAAGTCTGTCAGGTGTTGCATGATAGGGTGCAGGGAGACCTATATCCAAACCTGCATGAAACAGCACTATCAGCCCCAGTTCAAATGCCATTTCATATACCGGAAACATTTTTTCATCATCAACAAAAAATTTCTGGTAGTCAGGATGAAGTTTGATGCCCTTAAGCCCCAAATCCTTAATCCTGAAAAGCTGGCTTTTCCAATCTTCATTATCAGGATGGATGCTTCCAAATGCAATAATATCATCATCCTGAATCTGGGAAGACCATGTATTTATCCTCTCTGTTTGGGACGGCTTTGTAGCAATGGAAAGAACGACTGACCTGGAAATCCCCGCTCTTCTCATTGAATCCTTTAATCCCCTTGTTGTTCCGTCAACTCTTGCAGGAATACCCGCACATGCGGCAAGCTGAGGTACGGCCTTTGATGCTAGCTCATCAGGAAAGCAGTGTGCATGAAAATCAATAATCATTATTTTGCTCTCCATATTAAATTCATTAACTTTATATCTATATAAATCACATTAGGTGTAAGATTTATGAATATCGGGTATCTCTATGTATATCCCAAAAGACCCCTTACAGACACTTCTCCCGATAGAACCTCTCTTGTCACACCATCACTGCATCGAACTATCAGCTTACCACTGCTGTCTATATCTTCGGCAGTACCGGTATATTGTCTGTCCTTAAATGTAATACATACTTCTTTTCCCAATGTTACAGAATACTTTTTCCATAAGCTTATTATTTCGTCCAGAGCACCATTATTAACCTTATCATATACTTCTTCAAATTTAAATAGAATTATCTTTATTAGTTCACTTCTTCTTATGTTTAAATCAGAACCCAATTTCTCTTTTAAGTAAATATCCAATGATGTTGCCTTTTCTTGTATTTCCTGGGGAAAGTCGGACTTTTGCTGCCTGACATTCACCCCTATTCCCAGTACCAGAAAGTTTACTCTCTCCATTTCCATGTTCATCTCGGTTAAGATACCGCAAACCTTTTTTCCATCAAGCACTATATCATTTGGCCACTTGATTCCGGCTTCAACACCAATTGATTCTTTAATGGCGGAAGCCACTGCAACCGAAGCTGCCAGGGTAATTACCTGAATTTCTTCAAGCCCTATAGCAGGACGCAGCACAAAAGACATCCATATCCCTTTTTTATCTGAAGAGCTCCAACCCCTGCCCAATCTTCCCCTTCCAGATGTCTGACAGTCGGCAGCAACTACCGTACCGTCCTCACAACCCTCCATAGCGATCTTCTTTGCATAATTGTTGGTTGAATCAACCTCTTTAAAGTAATGGACTCTTTTACCGATTATTTTTGTATCCAAACCCTGACTAATCTCCCACGAGTTTATTATATCGGGGATACAGCTTAGTTTATAACCTTTTTTTGAAGAAGATTCTATGATATATCCTTCTTCTTTCAATTCTTTAATACTTTTCCATACCGCAGTCCTGGAGACTCCAAGCATATCGCTTAACTGCTCGCCTGAAACATATTCATTATGTTGGTCTTTAAGTCTCTTTAGAATTTCACTTTTCACATTAAATCCTCTGCACTAAATTCCTGGTTTTTTTATTGTAAAGACTCTTCCGGTTTCTTTATCCTGGAATACTACCGTACTCTTTCCCCTGTCTTCAATCTTTCTCATTTTTCCCTTGCGCTCTAAATTGCAGTAAAAATAATACAGCATTATATCATTAAAACCAGGGTACTTTTCCTTATAATCTTCGATAATATTATTTATATAAAGTTCCTCCGAATTGTCAAACAAAACAGGCGAATCCAGCCTTTTATCAAGAATGCTTATCTGATCTCCCAAAACCGTACTTGTAACAAGGCATTCAGGAAGCCTGTATAATCCAAAGGTATATTTTTCAACCGGGATTATAGACTTGTAATACAAATCCATAATTTCAGGATGATTAAGTCCTACATCATACAAGTACTTGTCGGCAGCGTAACAATACCCGGAAAACACCTCCAGCTTAACACACCTAAAGCTATCCGACTTATACTTTTCAATATCATCCTTAGGATTTAACAGTGCGGACATACATTTTTTTCTGTCTGCCTCTATATTAACCTCTTTATTATGCCACTTTGAAAGCTTCAATCCGCACTCTACAGCACTTTCAACTTCCTCTACAGGAACATAGTAGTATACTTCTACCATGGAGA
>JBMOLK010000217.1:0-7753 GCA_049325575.1 Bacillota bacterium
TAAAGTAGAGTTGTTTATATAAATAAAATTAATAGTTAAAACCAAATAACGGGAGGATAAGTTTTAAATGAATGTGAAAGTAGAAAAAAAAGAAAAAAATATCGTAGAGTTCGAAATTGAAGTTGATGCTGCTAAGTTTGAAGAGGGACTAAAAAAGTCTTTTCAGAAGAATGCTGGCAAGTTTAATGTTCCGGGGTTTAGAAAGGGAAAAGCACCCAGGAATATAGTAGAAAGATATTATGGACAGGAAGTACTCTATGAGGATGCAATAAATATTGTTTGTGCAGAAGCCTATGATAAAGCGGTGGAGGACAATGATATCCACCCTGTAGATAGACCTGATATCGATATCAAGCAGGTAGGAAGCGGCCAAAATCTTATTTTTACAGCAAGTGTAGCCGTAAAGCCTGAAGTAGAACTGGGAGAATACAAAGGTGTTGAAGTTGAAAAAGTAGAAGTTAATGTCACTGATGAAGATATCGAAAAAGAAGTCAAGAAAGCAGCAGAAAAGAATGCCAGAATGATAACTGTTGAGGATAGGGGAATTCAAAAAGGCGATATTGCGGATATGGATTTTGAAGGTTTTATTGATGGAGAACCATTTGAGGGAGGAAAAGCGAGCGGATATACTCTTGAGATAGGTTCGGGTCAGTTTATTGAAGGCTTTGAAGACCAGTTAATTGGAGCGAAGCCTGCAGATGATGTTGAAGTTAATGTTACTTTTCCACAGGACTATGGTAAGGAAGAGCTTGCAGGAAAGGCAGCATTGTTTAAAGTAATCATTAATGATGTTAAGATGAAGGAATTGCCTGTTATAGATGATGAATTTGCAAAAGATGTAAGCGAGTTTGATACTTTGGCAGAATATAAGGAAGATATCAGAAAGAAATTGGAAGAATCAGCTGAGCATAAAGCAAAACATGAGACAGAAGACAGGGTAATAAACAAGGTAGTAGAAAATGCTGCAGTAGAAATACCCCAGGTTATGATAGAGAAGCATATTGACAGTCTTATGCGTGATTTTGACATGAGGCTTAGCTATCAGGGTCTTAACCTTGAAAAGTATCTCACCATTATGGGAATGGACTATAATACCTTCAGAAGCCAATTTGCTGTAAGGGCAGAAAAGGAAGTAAAGACCCAGCTGGTATTGGAGAAGGTTAGCAAGGTAGAAAATGTGGACGCTTCAGAAGAGGAAGTAAATGAAGAAATTAAGAAGCTTGCTGAAAATTATAAACAAAATGAGGAAGATTTTAAGAAACATTTAAGAGATGACGATATAGAATATATTAAAGGCACTTTGGTCATAAGAAAGACTGTAGAATTATTAGTTGAAAATGCAAAAATAGCATAAGTCAGGTTTAATTTATAGTTTTTATGGGAAAACATATATAAGACTAATAAGAAGATGGGAGGCGGAACAATGAGTCTTGTGCCAATAGTTGTAGAACAGACAAACCGTGGGGAACGTTCATACGATATTTATTCCAGGCTTTTAAAAGACAGAATTATCCTTTTGAGTGATGAAGTAAACGATGTGACTGCAAGCCTTGTAGTTGCTCAGATGCTTTTCTTGGAAGCCGAAGATCCTGATAAGGATATACAGCTATATATTAATAGCCCCGGAGGGTCTGTTACATCAGGGTTTGCTATTTTTGATACCATGCAGTATGTTAAGTGTGATGTATCAACTATTTGTATAGGTATGGCAGCCAGTATGGGAGCTTTCCTGCTTGCAGCCGGAACAAAGGGAAAAAGATTTGCACTGCCAAATAGTGAAATAATGATACACCAGCCTTTAGGCGGAGCCCGTGGTCAAGCAACAGATATTAAGATTCATGCTGAACAAATAATCAAGATAAAAAATAAATTGAATAAAATTTTAAGTGAAAGAACAGGTCAGCCTTTGGAAAAGATTGAAAGGGATACTGAAAGGGATTTCTTTATGTCGGCAGAAGAAGCCAAGGCCTACGGAATAGTGGATGAAGTTATGGAAAGAAGAAAATAAATGAGGTGGTAGGATGTCAAGGTATGATGAAAAGAAGCAGCTAAAGTGCTCCTTCTGCGGAAAGACTCAGGAACAGGTAAAAAGACTGGTAGCTGGACCTGGAGTGTATATCTGTGATGAGTGTATTGAACTTTGTTCTGAAATAATAGAAGAAGAGTTTGAAGAAGCAAAAGCTGACACTGAACTGAATGATATACCGAAGCCGGCTGAAATAAAGGAAATTTTGGACCAATATGTAATTGGACAGGAATCTGCCAAAAAGTCTTTGTCGGTAGCAGTTTATAATCATTATAAGAGGATTAATACAGACCCTAAAGGGTCGGATGTAGAACTTCAAAAAAGTAATATTGTTATGCTTGGGCCAACAGGTTCAGGTAAGACACTTCTGGCACAAACCCTGGCAAGGATATTGAATGTTCCCTTCGCTATAGCGGATGCAACATCACTTACAGAGGCAGGTTATGTTGGTGAAGATGTTGAGAATATCCTGTTAAAGCTTATACAAGCAGCAGATTACGATATTGAGAAGGCAGAAAAAGGTATAATATATATTGATGAGATTGATAAGATTGCAAGAAAGTCTGAGAATCCATCCATAACAAGGGATGTTAGCGGTGAAGGTGTTCAACAGGCGCTGCTAAAGATCCTTGAAGGGACGGTTGCATCGGTGCCTCCCCAAGGCGGTAGAAAACATCCTCATCAGGAGTTTATACAGATAGACACTACAAATATTCTATTTATTTGTGGGGGAGCCTTTGATGGAATTGAAAAGATTATCCAGAATAGAATAGGTAAGAAATCAATGGGCTTTGGTGCTAAAATAGAAAGTCCAAAGAAAATTGATGTTGGAGAAATATTAAAGAATATTCTTCCGCAGGACCTTCTAAAGTATGGACTGATCCCCGAGTTTGTAGGAAGACTTCCGGTTATTGTATCACTGCATTCACTAGATAGGGCTGCTCTTATGCAGATATTAAGCGAACCTAAGAATGCACTTGTTAAGCAATACCAGAAACTTTTTGAGATGGATGATGTGGTTCTTGAGTTTGAAGAAGGAGCCCTTGAAGCTGTAGCGGATAAGGCAATTTCCAGAAATACCGGAGCCAGGGGATTAAGAGCAATATTAGAGGAAATTATGCTTGATGTAATGTATGATATACCTTCACAAGGCAATGTGGAAAAGTGCATAATTACACGAGACACCGTTGAAAAAAATACAGACCCTTCGATAGTAATTAATGAAAACAAGAAATCCATAAAGAAGCCAGCAAGTAAAAAATCCCGTGTAAAGAAAGAATCAGCTTCTTAAATATAAAAAAGGAACTGCCGATGCAGTTCCTTTTTTATATTCCCATTTTTCAATTCATACGGCAAAACTTTCCTTTGTAAAATGTCAGGATAAAATATCTAACAAGGTAAATACTATAGATGTCACACTTTCATCACATTTAGAGGACATACAACACAGTAAGAAGTTCATGAAAGAAACTAAAAGTGTTGTATGGGGAACAAAACGCAAAAATATAAGTTGATCTTAGGGAGGATAAAAAATGCTTACAAGCACTCTTTTTATCATACAGTTTTTTTTCTCTATTGTAATTGGATTGTATTTTTTAAACTTGCTTAAATCGCAGCAGGGAAATAAAAATGCCATTGAGAAAGAATCAAAAAAGGAGTTGGAAAAGCTTAGGAAGCTTAGGGAAATTAAGCTTACAGAACCATTATCAGAGAAGACGCGCCCGTCTTCACTTAAGGATATTGTAGGCCAAAGCCAGGGACTTAAGGCACTAAGAGCAGCTTTATGCGGGCCCAACCCACAGCATGTGATAATTTACGGACCACCGGGAGTAGGTAAAACAGCAGCAGCAAGGGTTATTCTGGAAGAGGCTAAGAAAAGTGAAATATCGCCTTTTAATAAGGATGCCAAATTTGTGGAATTGGATGCAACTACAGTAAGATTCGATGAGAGGGGAATTGCAGACCCTTTAATAGGTTCTGTACATGATCCTATATATCAGGGAGCAGGAGCCTATGGTGTTGCAGGTGTGCCGCAGCCGAAACCCGGTGCAGTTACAAAAGCTCATGGCGGGATTCTATTTATAGATGAGATAGGTGAACTGCACCCAATACAAATGAATAAGCTTCTGAAGGTTCTTGAGGATAGAAGGGTATTTTTGGAGAGTGCTTACTATAGTTCAGAGGATAAAAACATTCCTTCACATATACACGAAATATTCCAGAAGGGGCTGCCTGCTGACTTCAGACTTGTAGGAGCTACAACCAGAACATCAGATGAGATTCCCCCGGCCATAAGGTCAAGGTGTGTAGAGATATACTTTAGACCGCTTATGCCCCATGAGGTATCGGGAATAGCTTCAAATGCCGCTCAGAAAGGCGGATTTATAATGGAGGAAGGCTGCGATGAGCTGGTAGCCAAATATGCCCAAAATGGAAGAGATGCAGTAAATATAATCCAGATTGCAGGTGGAGCATCACTTGTAGAAGGAAGAAATCTTATAAAAAGAAAAGATGTAGAGTGGGTAATAGAGTTTGGACACTATAGCCCCCGTCTGGAGAAGAAGGTCACTAAAGGCGAGCAGGTGGGTTGTATAAACGGCCTTGCAGTATTCGGTAATTGTACCGGAATGGTGATTGATATAGAGGTATCCACTATGAAAGCCTTAAGTGGAAAGGGCTCTGTAAAAATAACCGGAATAATCGAAGAGGAAGAAATGGATGGAAGAGGTCAGAAGCTTAGAAAGACAAGCTCGGCAAAAGCCTCAGTGGAGAATGTTCTGACAGTCTTAAAGAAGATACTTGACATTGACTCCAAAGAATATGACATACATTTAAACTTTCCCGGAGGTGTTCCCATAGACGGACCTTCAGCAGGTATTGCAATAGCAACTGCCATTTATTCAGCAATTAAAAATGTGCCTATTAGCAGTGAAATAGCTATGACAGGTGAGATTTCAATCAAAGGAAAGGTAAAACCTGTTGGAGGCGTTGTAGCAAAGGTTGAGGCTGCAAAAAATGCAGGTATCAAAAGGGTACTGATTGCCAGAGAGAACTGGCAGGAAATGTTTGAGACTATGGATATAGAAGTTATACCTGTTGATGATATTTTTGAAGTTATTGACCTGGTATTTAATAAGGAAAAAGAAGAAGAGGAAAACATATCGATTCAAAATAGCGCTGTTAATGTGTTGAGCGCATCAGGAGCTTAAGGAGTTTGGCTTAAGCAGTAAGATGGGTTTTTACAGTCACAATGTTTATCTATACAAACGGGAATAGGGGAATAACCTGTTCCCGTTTGCTTTATCAAACAGAGCCTTTATTATCTCTAGAATAAACCTGATTTGATACGTATATACTTTTGTAAAAGGATTTACAAGATGACATTTTAATATTAATATATAATGGAAATGAACAGATAATAAAGTTAGGTTAGTTTTGAAGGGAACCTGTTACTAAAAGCAATAAAAGGGTACTTATTTAGAGATAACAATCTCTATAAAATACTATGCAAACATGCTAAACTAAGTGAAGGGGAGATAGTGTAATGAATATCATACAGGCAATAATTCTAGGCATAGTTCAAGGGTTAACGGAGTTTTTACCTATCAGCAGTTCCGGGCATCTTACCCTGTTTCAGAAGTTGTTCGGCCTTGAGGAAGGGGCAGTGACCTTTGGTGTTGCAGTTCACTTTGCTACTTTGGTAGCAGTGGTTGCAGTTTTATGGAAAGATGTATTGGAAATGATTAAAAAACCCTTTGGGAAGCTATCTCTACTGGTAGTAGTGGGTACTATACCAACCCTCGTCATTGCTCTTATTTTTAAGGATACCTTTGAATACCTGGCAGAGACAGGGGCATCATTGGGTATTGAGTTCATATTTACAGGTATAATATTATGGTATGCTGAAAGCTTAAATAATAATAAAAAGAAAGACAAGACTCTTAACGATACAAATTACAAAGATGCTGTGGTAGTGGGTATTGCACAGGGATTTGCCATACTCCCTGCCATATCACGATCCGGTACAACACTTGCAGGTGCATTGTTCAGGGGCTTAAACAGGGAATTTGCATTAAGGTTTTCTTTTCTTATGTCCATCCCGGCAATTTTAGCGGGTACACTGGTAGAAGGGGTCGATTTAGTAAGAGGAACCAATGCTGGAGTTGACTTGATAACCTTATTGGCAGGAATGCTGGCAGCAGGAGTATCGGGGTATCTGGCAATAAGATTTATGCTAAAAGTATTTACAAAAGCCAGCTTAAAGATGTTTTCCTATTATGTGTTTGTTATTGGTGCACTTGTGCTTGTAGATCAGCTTTTTACACACAGATTCTTCTAAAACGGGAAATAGGTTGAGTTTATTTTACTTTTTAAAAAGCAGGTGTTTGAATTGCAAGAGATTATTATATTAGGTATTGAGACAAGCTGTGATGAGACTTCAGCAGCTGTAGTTAAAAACGGCCGGCAGGTTCTTTCAAATGTTATTTCTTCGCAGGTAGACTTACACCAGAAATATGGAGGCGTAGTACCTGAAATAGCATCAAGAAAACATGTTGAGCTGATAATGCCTGTTATTAACCAGGCATTGGATGAAGCTGGTATAACTCTTGACCACGTAGATGCAATAGGAGTCACATATGGCCCTGGATTGGTTGGGGCACTTCTGGTAGGTTTATCTGCGGCGAAGGCTTTAGCTTTTACCATGGAAAAGCCTTTGATTGGAGTACACCATATAGAAGGTCATATTGCTGCCAACTATATCGAGCACAGTGAACTGGAGCCACCTTTTGTATGTCTTATTGCATCCGGGGGCCACAGCCATATAGTTTATGTTGAGGATTACGACAAGTTTGAGATAATGGGAAGGACCAGGGATGATGCTGCAGGGGAAGCCTTTGACAAGGTGGCGAGGGCTGTCGGGCTGGGCTACCCTGGAGGTCCTTTGATTGATAAGGCTGCAAGGCTTGGAAACAGTAAGGCAGTTGACTTCCCAAGGGTATATTTTAGTGGTGGGAGTCTCGATTTTAGCTTCAGCGGAATTAAGACCTCCGTACTTAACTATCTTAATACCATGGAGCAAAAAGGTGAGAATTATAAGGTTGAAGATGTTTGTGCCAGTTTTCAGTCAGCGGTAGTTGATGTCCTGACAGATAATCTTTTATCTGCTGCAAGGGTTAAGGGGACCGGCAAGATAGCACTTGCCGGCGGAGTGGCTGCAAACTCACAGCTAAGGAGCGAACTGTCGGAGAAGGCTAAAAAGTACGGTTTAAACGTTTTTTATCCCAAACCTATACTTTGTACAGATAATGCAGCTATGATTGCTTGTGCTGCTTTTTACGAGTTTAAAAAAGGACATATATCCGATCTGTATTTAAATGCGGTACCGGGATTAAAATTGGGAGAGAGATAGAAAGAAATTACAGACTGTGGATAACTTTTGATTTTTCCACAGTTTTATTTTTTTTATTTAGTCAATTTAAAGGTGTATATTGAGGAAATAAATGCTATAAAGTGTAATACGTGTAATAATTATACAAATAGTAATTTTGTGCTATATTTTCAAAAGTTAAATAATTTTATAACCCATAAAATGTAATTACCAAATAATCTCAAAGGCTACAGCAGTAAGAATTGCAGACATATGTTTTCTTATAAGAAAAAAGTGGAAAAGATTTGTTTACGTAAGTTATTATCAGAATAATGTCAGCTTTTAGGACAAAGGTCCTA
>JBMOLK010000218.1:0-56608 GCA_049325575.1 Bacillota bacterium
CTTGACTCATATAAAATTTTATCCATCGCTTACCATATAAAAAAGCACCTCCTTTTGAAGGTGCTGATCAATCAAAAATTAATATTTCCCAGGGGAGTTGTCAACTAAAGTACCGTTCAGGACAAATAATTAATTCCCTCCTACTCGATTGTTTGGCTAGGTTTTATATTTTTTTACTTAAAACTATTATAAAGCTTAAAACACTCATAAATCTTTCCATTCAAATTTTATCTCACCTTTTTTATACAAATCTAAAAACATTTTGGAACTAAAGCCTATTTCTCCTTCTTTTTCTGACAATTTCACCATAGTATCTATTGCATCACTGGGAGCAACTAAAGCCACATAAGTTGCTGCATTTAGTTTTACATAGTCATTAGGATGGTTTAGTAAACAAATAAGCTTTTCCAAATTATAACTTTCATATAATTCTTTTGATACTTTATTTAATAAATCTACTTGTTTGTTTATAATTCTTGGAACTCCGTCTTTTTCTCTTTCTTCTCCATATTTTATTGAAGCTTCTTCAAACTTTTTAATTAGAATTTCAGTATTTCTCATAAAACACACATCCTTTGTTTATAATTTCGGTATAAATTCCCATCCGTTCTTAGTAGCCCTAACCTTACCGTACTTTTGCAAAACACTTATTCCAAAATCGAACTGATAATCAAAACTTTTTCCAACTAACCATTCTCTAACTCTTAACGTAGTTGAAATTGTAGGGTTCTTAGATAAATAGTAATCGCTTATTTTTTGATGTATGCTTCCGCTGCCATGAGGAACAGCAATAACATTTCTTAGATTCTGTACTGTTCTAGTGTTAAAACCTGAGTTCTGTATCTGATTCTGTTCCACTATATGATGCCATACATTTCCTGCTCCTGCATTCATCTTCTTTTTTAAGTCATTAACATTTTTAAAACTTCTATCTGGAATAAAAGCTTCCCGTATCCAGCTATAGGAAATATTATCAATGTGTTTTAGTTTATTAAGAGCTTCGTCACCAAACTCTAGAATCAGATCAGCAGCTTCTACTCCGTGTTTCCTATGCTTGATTAGTAGGTCAACACCCTCGTCCCCATACTTCTCTGCTATAAGTATAATAGTATCATCAGTGTTCTTATATAATTCAATAAGATTACCGCCATGTTTCTGAATATATGGTACAATAAAATCACCATATTTGCTATGCAATTGAAGTGCAACTTCTAAATGTTTTAAGTTAGGAACACTTTTTATAATCTTGACGCCTTTTGTAGTGGATTTTACCTCACTTAAGCATAAGAAAGCTAGCCCTTTATCCAGATTATTTAATTCATCATCGGTAAAGAAATCTCTTCCATATATAGCTTCCCCAATCCCTCTATAGTCACCTAAGAGAGGTATCCAACTAGTTAAAAATGAAGTAAGAAATTCCTTCAAGGCATTACTATGGATATCTATACTGTTGCCATTGAAATAATTACTATAATTTAAGACCAATCCTTTTTTTACAGTTTCAATTCCATATTTTGAGTTGTTAGTTATACTGCTATTCTTTACGCTTATCTTTGCTCCGGTATATTTTGCTAAGATACCTATTTCATTTGACATAAAAGAGCATTTAGAAGCTTCTACATTAACCTTGCCGTTGCTATAATTAGATACATACAATCCATATTTACTATTAGTTACCGTTGTATTTTTTAGATCTAGATTTGCACCAGAGGTACCTTGTACATATATCCCAGAGCCGTCAAATAAACTATTTGAGATATTTACATTAGCCAGGCCTTCTACGTGAACCCCCGAACCACCATTAGCAAAAAATCTTGCATTATTCAATTTGACTATTGGAGGACCTTCCTTGCCATACCCATAAGTCTTTGACGTTATTTTTATAGGTGAAAATGTGTTACCTATTAATAGATTATTTACATCTAATAAAGCTTTATCTCCTGATATAGTAAACCCTACATATGCTTTACATATCTCGACATTATTTAACCTGGCATATCCATGTGACCTAATTCTTATCCCAGGCCATTCTTCCCACAGATCGTCACCTTTTAGGCCTGTATCAAAAACTACAGGAGTTAATCCATTCTCAACGATAAGATAACCACCTATATCCAGTGCCATCCTATTAAGTTGATTTCCTTCATTATATGCAAAAACTTTTGTACCTGGTATTATTCTAAGAGCTTTAGAAAGTGGGACATCTACAGTGCTATAGATGTGAATTCTACCTTTCCATTCTTCATCTCTGGTAAGCTCATACTTATACCCATTGTCAATAATTCTGTCGACAATTTTAGGATCTAATCTCTTATCATCTACTTCTTTTTTATCAGAATAACCATCACCATCGGTGTCCTTCTTATTCGGGTTTGTACCAAGCTGTTTTTCCTTATTATCATTTAGCCCGTCATTATCAGAATCTTTTAACAAGGGTTTAGATGCAAGCAATTTAACTTCTGGATAATCTATTACTAAATCGCCATCAGTATCTGATAGATTTGGGTCGCTGAACATACGATAGTAACTATATTCAACTCCGAGAATACTAAGTTTTATAGGAGCACCAATTTCTTCACCATCACTTAGTCCATCACCATCACTGTCTGGATTATTAGGATCAGTAAATATTAATCTATTATATATAGATCCTACACGCATCCCCTTAGTTTCTACATCGTCACAGATTCCGTCGTTGTCACTATCCTTAGGGTCATTAACAATTTCAATAATGCGGTCATAAACTAATGGTAACTGGTCTGCACTAGAGACAGGGAAATATTGGCCTCCAGTACTCTCGGCTATACTGCGTAGTAAGCTCTCATCAACACTGCTGCCAAGGCCTATAGTATATATTGTTATACCGTTCTGCTTAGCTTGTTCAGTTAACGAGTAGTCATAACTTCCTTCTCCGTCTGTTAGCAGTATTTCAACTTTGATCCTATTTTCACTACTATTATCAATTATTTCTTTATTAGCAACTAATACCCCGCTCCCGATATCAGTGCCACCACTTGAATCAATACTATCTATAGCCTCTTTAATAGCTTCATAATCTGTAGTTAATGGTTGTAAAAGATCTGCTTCATCGTCAAAGTCTACAACACCTGCTCTATCGCCGGTAATGACTCCGACTCTATCACCCGGTACTAATGCATCTACAAAACTCTTTGCTGCAGTTTTTCTATAATCGTTTGGATCGTTCCACGACATACTACCGGATGAATCCAGTATGAACATTACATCCATAAACTGAGTAATTTGATTAGAAGTGCGTTCTCCAACATTGAAGGGTACTTGCCATACAGAACCCCAGTTGGGTATATAAAATAAGGTATATAGGGAAAAATGATTTGTTTCTCCCCAAACGACCCCATTCTCTATGTCTATTCCCTGAATATCTAAAGGAACATAAGTTAAATTTTCTTCGTCAAAATAAACCATTTTGACATTTGCAATATCGTTATTAGGTATACTATTAATGTTAACTGGAAATTTAATTTTTGCTTTTTCGAATGGAACTTCTGAACTTATATCAATTAATGGTGATATCCTTGCACTATTATCTAATAAATAAGATTCATCAATACACTGCTTAATGCTTACTTTATCTAAAGCATCTCCCTGTGCCTGGATTTCAACTTGTACCAGAGTGATATTATCTTTAACGGTTTGAGAATAAAATTCCTGATTATCGGATATGCCATCTTCATCAGTATCTTTATTTAAAGGGTTTGTTCCTAAACGAACTTCGCTTTCATCATTAAGCTCATCACCATCTGAATCAGGAGTTAAAGGGTCAGTACCTAGTTCTTGTTCCCTTAGGTTTGTTAATTTATCATTATCGTAGTCTTCTTCTCCATCATTTAAGCCATCATTATCTGTATCATTATTCAAAGGGTCTATGCCGCCTTGAAATTTCTGCATTTCAAAGTAGTTGTACAGACCATCTCCATCATAGTCATCGTTAGGTTTGTTTAGTAATGTACTGTATAGTTTATTTCTTTCGCAAATTCTATTTTTTATATCAGTTAACAGCTTCCATGAACTATGATATGATTTAAATGCTTCCTTATATAATTCATCAGATTCGTATTCAGAGCCTTCAAGATATAGTTGGTTTGCTTTTTCATAATCAGTTGTATTTATATTTGGCATAAAATACTGACTATCAAATTCAATAGAGTTTAGTAACTCTTCAGCTTTTTCCCGGTGCACCTTTGCTGCATTTTCATTTGCTTCATTTCCGTTTTTTTGTTTTTGATTATTATTGTTACTTGCAAATGCACTAACACTAGGATCAATAGTACTATTAAAACCTAGATAGTTAAGTAGTAAAAAAGTAATAACTAAGCATGCGAATAACTTGTTTAATTTTGACTTAAACATATAATACCCCCCGTTTTTTATTTATTTGTCTACAACTTAGGCACTTTCTTGTCATAGTTATTTGTTTGTTCCTCATTCCTTTCACAATTATTCTCAATAAATACATAGTACTAGTAATATTAAAATACAAAATTATTAAAGCCGGTAAAAGTGCCAGAAGTAACAATTTTTTTTCTAATAAAGTGACTAGAGTCACATTCTCGAATTAGGTATAGGGTGTGGAATCCTGGAGTAAACAGGATAAGAAAAATAGTTCCAGGTAGCAAAAAAATTGCTTTAGAAAAGATAATAAATTAAGCACTAGATAAACTCTAGTGCTATTAGTAGGTTAGGAATATTTACACTGTTAATTTTTAGGGCACAACTCGACCTGTAACTTGATTCGCTGTATAACCGCTGTCACACCTCCACCAGCCATCTGCTCCCTGATACTGGAAGGATGAGCCTGTTGACAGCCATGTGTGTATTCTAGTGGCACTGTTGCCGTAATCATATAATGTTGCTATGTCAGACTTGCCGTCCCCGTTATAATCTCCGGAAACTACTCTTCCGGTTACATTGCTGGCTGTATAACCACTATCACATCTCCACCAGCCATCAGCCCCCTGGTATTGGAAGGATGAGCCTGTTGACACCCAGACGTGTATTCTAGTAGCACCATTACCGTAATCATATAATGTTGCTATGTCAGACTTGCCGTCCCCGTTATAATCTCCAGAAACTACTCTTCCGGTTACATTACTGGCTGTATAACCGCTGTCACATCTCCACCAGCCATCAGCCCCCTGGTATTGGAAGGATGAGCCTGTTGACAGCCAGACGTGTATTCTAGTAGCACCATTACCGTAATCATAGAGTGTTGCTATATCAGACTTGCCGTCTCCGTTATAATCTCCAGAAACTACTCTTCCGGTTACATTACTGGCTGTATAACCGCTGTCACATCTCCACCAACCATCAGCCCCCTGGTATTGGAAGGATGAGCCTGTTGACAGCCAGACGTGTATTCTAGTAGCACCATTAGTATAATCATATAGTGTTGCGATATCATTTTTTCCATCTCCGTTATAATCTCCGGAAACTACTCTTCTAGTTACATCACTGGCTGTATAACCACTGTCACATCTCCACCAGCCATCCGACCCTTGGTATTGAAACAGTGACCCTGTTGATAAGAAAGTATGTATTCTTGTTGCACCATTTCCATAATCATATAAAGCTGCAATATCATCTTTTCCATCCCCATTAAAACTGTACTTTGCTTTTACGACATTGGACAGTGTTTTATATACGTTTAACCTACCTCCACTTGCAGTCTTATCACTAAGTTGCGCTAATTTATCAACACCATTCAATATATTAGCTTTCAATTCTTGGGTTGATAAGTTAAGATTATAGGCTTTTAATAGAGCAGCAGCACCAGAAACATGTGGAGTAGCCATTGATGTGCCTGATAGATATTGATAACTATTACCTGGCCTACAACTCCAAATACTAACACCAGGTGCAGCAATATCAACCGAATTTACGCCGTAGCAAGAGAAAGAAGCAAGATTATCATTACTATCCGTAGCAGCTACCGAAATAATGTTGTTACAGTCATAACTTGCTGGATAGAAAGGGCTACTGTCATTATTTGTCCCTCTATTTCCAGCTGCAGCAACAAATAATCCACCAGCAGCAATTACATCACGTAGTGCTTGACTATAACCGCCACCACCCCAACTGTTACTTGTTATAGGAAAGCCCATTTTGTTTGCATAGTCCACAGCTTTAATAGCATTTGAAGTATAACCGCTTCCGTTATTGTCTAAGAATTTAAGTGCAACAAGCTTTGCTTTCCAAGTTACCCCAGCAACGCCTATTCCATTATTACCAACTCCAGCAATTGTGCCGGCACAATGAGTTCCGTGGTAATGATCATCCATAGGGTTATTATCATTATTTACAAAATCCCATCCATAAATATCATCAATATATCCATTTTTATCATCATCTATTCCATTGTTAGGTATTTCACCAGGGTTCTTCCACATATTATCTTTTAAATCAGGGTGATTATAGTCAATCCCGGTATCTATAACACCTACTACTACCGAAGAATTACCAGTCGTTTTATCCCATGCCTGAGGGGCACTGATTTTATTCATCCCATAGAGTTTGCTAAAATCAGGGTCATTGGGAACAGTATTATCTGTTTTAAGTTCATAATCCGGCTCAGCATACTTAATATAAGAGTTACTCTTTAGTTTGTCAATTGCTTCTAATACACCTTGTTGACTGCTATCTTTCAGTTTTAAAAGAACTATTTTATTCTTAAGAGATGCACTAGTTGTCACTGTGTCTTGTAATTGCATGGGTGTTGTCAGTTCCTCAACCGAATTAATATCAATACCAGAAAAAGCACTTACAGTGTGGACAGAATTTTCATATCCTTCTTTAAACACAACAATTACTTGCCCAGGCACAAAAGGATTTTGATAATTGCTTTGGTCATAAATCATTGACATGTTTGGGTTTTCTTCCTGTGCTAAACCAACTTGATTTGGTATAATTCCTAATGTTACTAGAAACAAAAATACCAGAACTTTTGACATTAAGTGCGTAAGCTTCATTTTTATCCAAACCCCCATAGTTTAATATTTAACACTTTCTTGTATTCAAGACAAAAGCGTCAACTTAATTATATATTAGCAATAGAAAATATAAGTTACAAAAAAGTTAAAGATTGTTAATGCAGAGTGTGAAACGAAAAAAATCGTAAGGGCAGATAAAAAATAATAAAAACCATGCGTTCATACCTTACCTTGTTTGATTCAGAATTTACAGATTATGGTTTTAAATTCAGTCTAAAATCACTTAAAACCAACTTAAATGGGTTGTGATGCAGTGAATCCAATGCTTTAACGGCGTCAGTCTTTAACTGCGGTATAACACTTATATAAATGTCAGATATTATGGACGCTTTAAAAATAGTTAATAAAATTAGTAGGTTTAGTTTTATATTTTTTGCTTAAAACTATTATAAGATTTGAAACTTCAATATTGATTATGATCCTATTTGTTTTTAGCATTTTCTACTAAATTCTTAATTCCTTCAAATCTATTCTGGTTATCCTTGACCCACTTCTCCCATTTAACCTTATCATTATCAGCCGGAATAGAACTATCGCCTGACATAATTGCCCTTAGCGCATCTACCATATAGTAATTCCCTGATTTTATTTCTTGTATTAGATATGGTACAGCAGGTATGCCAAGCTTTTTTACATCTTCCATTTTTAACTCAATATTCTTTGTATTGTTCTGTTTAAATGCTTCTTTTAGCTCATTAATTTTAATAGATACAGTTTTCAAGTGCTTATTCCACATACCTAACCAAACGGTAGTTCTGTCCCATTCCTTTAAACTCACTTTAGATATCCTTTGTACAGCAGCTACTAAACTATAGCCTGTAATACCACTGTCTTTTTCTATTACTTCAATTAAATAGGGTATATACTCTGGCCCTAAACTAGCTATGGCCTCGAATTTATCATTTTCATATTTGCCTTTGATATTTGCTTCAGACGCGATAAGAATATCTTGGTTACAATAATCTTGCCACTCTTGAATTCTTCTATCAACTTCCTGTCTTAAAACAGTATCTGTGTTTAAATTTGCTAGCGATATTGAAACTGTAACAATAACTAAGAGAACTAATAATAGTGATGATAAAATAATCTTTTTTTTGGTTTTCATACAAAAATCATTCCCCTCTTAAGGTCCCACATATTTATAATAACCTTGCGGTTTTCCGTAGGTTGCATCTATGTATATGGAGTACTATAATAAAAGTGCAGTCGCAAAACTCACGAAAACTTGATAGAATTATATCAAATGAAGTGAGGGAGAACAATGACTGCCTATGAAAAAACCTTTAAGGTAGTAACCTAATATGATGTATGAGGATATCAAATATGAAAACAAAACTGCTCTTATTACTTTTTACAATAATATCTATTATGTTTGCTCTTACATATACTACATACTCTAAAAGGCCGTATTACCCCACTAACCCTATAGATCAGGCACTAATTAAATGGGTCGATTATTCCCAAAGTAATCCACAGGATATAACCAAATCCTATAGTAATTTGTTTACTCAGGAAGACAAGAAGTTTAAAGAACTCTTTTTAAATTTAGGCATAGAGCATCTGCCGGAAATTATAGAAAGAGTTAACGATGACCGGTGGGGATTTTTAATGATAGATTGTGTACAAGGTATGACAAAAATTAAAAATGTTTGGAATATAGGTTCAAGTAAAGAACAAAGAAAAGCCTGGCTGGATAAATTTAAAGAGACAGTTAATTCAGCTGAAAAAAGGGTTAAGTCAAAAGATGACATTCAAAGCTTGGGGTTATTTGCAGTACCTTTTATAATGGATGAACTGGAAAAAGAAAATTATGAATATTTAGAATACCTGCCTGATTTAGTGGATGAATATACCGGATTGAGCAAAGGTGAATTGCAAAAAAAGGATATTGCATTTTGGAAGCGGTGGTCTAAAAAACATGAAAGAGATATAAAGGTACTAAGAAACATTGCCTTACAATAATGTCATCCTTTATAACCAACTTCCTGTAAACCATAATTTGTCCACTATAATACCCCTGTTTACTTTGAGCCCTGAATCCCTGACAAAATCCAGATTCGGCCTTGAGCCTGTCGAAACAATGATCATATCGGCCTTAAACTTCCGAAACATCAGCATTTAATACAAGCCGTGTACCTTCTATAAAGTTTTGTATTATCTCCGATGCCTTTTTGGAGGTGTATAGTTGATTGGGGAATGACAACATTTTGGTAAAAGATATCCTTAATCGTAATATAGATTCATTCAGTGATGGACTTTTAAAATTCATGAGAGGTGATAAAAGTGAAATGCAAGTATAATTTAGAGGATATAATTAATTACTTTGAAGGCGGCATTTCGAAGGATAGAGTTGATGAAATATCAGCACACTTAAGAGATTGTGAGAAATGCAGTGCTGATTACAGCTCTCTTGTTTTAACTAAAAAGTTTGCCGATAGAGATGGAAGATACAAAGGCAATATTCTTGAAAGTATTGAAAAATCAATTAATAAGCAAAAATATACAAGCAGGAAAAAGTGGTTATATAACTTGGAGGGGTTGCTATATAATAATAGACGTGTTATAAAGAGTACAATAATTATGACCACAGTGTGTATTTTTTTAGTTTTAGTGGCTTTGAACCGGAATGTTATTTTAAGTGGTTTTGATACAAACGTAGAGACAAAAAACCCTGCAGCAAATAAAGAAACGATAGATATGGAGGATAAAAATGCATCTAATGAAGCAGTAGTAGAGGACAGTTCATTAACTGACAATTATGTATCAAAAGGTAAATACGCTAAGTCACCTAATGGAGAAATGGATGCTGAGGTTATTAGAGAAAAGGATATGTTTGTTGATTCTATTCTAATAACAGATAAGAGTAAAGAGTCACAAAAAATAGTTTTGGAAAACATAATGTATACTGCCATTGAAAGCTTTACATGGGTCGACAACAATCATATTGCTTTATGCGGACATGTCAATCCATCTCTTCAGGTGTATGTTGTCATAGATGCTGCTAAGAAAGAAATTGTGGGAAAGTACAACGGGATAGGATTTACATGGAACAAGACCAAGAATAAATTATATTATATTCAGACGAGGCCGCACTTTGAATCTGACTATGGAAGTGACAAAATTGTTGATAATGAAGGTAATGTTTATTATGAAACAAAAAAAGGTAAGTCAATGATTGGTAAAATTGCTATTTCAGAAAATGAACAGAACTTTGCGTTCTTTGTTAGTGATAATGCTGTTGACAAGGTGAAACTTATTGTAACAGAGATGGGTAAAGATAATAAACCCAAAAATAAGTCCGAGATTGATGCACCATTTGGTGATATTGAATTTCATGGAAATAGCTCTTTGACAGTTACAGGTATGGATGGTTCTGTCAGCAATTATGACCTGGTACGAGAGAGGGATATGCTTGAGATAGAGGATAATGTTAAATAAAGCGTCTTGTGAATTACCATAATAAGGATGACATCATGGTTCAAGCTAGTTAAGGGCAGCTTTAACTGCCCTTAAAATAACTTCAGGATAGAGAACTTACTTCACTATAACCAAAGTAGGGGTTTAGCGTATTGTTTTTAATCTTCCCTACATTGACCTTGCTTTTCATAAGTGCACCAATAACACCTGCATTCTTGATGTCACCAAGAAAAATCATTACCCTACAATAATGTCATCCTTTATAACCAGCTTCCTGTAAACCATGTCAAAGGGCCTAAAGTCGACATACTCTTCATACCCTGGATCGTCAGGCGCAGTAATGCCCATTGATATCATTGGGATCTCACGGAATTCAGACGCATTCTGCATACTGATAAGGCTGTCAAACTCTTTCTGGTGCCCTGCCATATTTAAGCACGTGCAAACATAAAGAAGAGCAGGAATTCTTCTGGACAAACGATATATCCTATAACGTTAGAGGGGTTAACTTGTTTGAAGCAATGCTTGATACTAACGATGAGAGTAAAAAACAATATATGTTTATAACCAATATATGTGTAACCAAACAATCTTATATTAATTATCTAAGTAAAGGGCTCGATAAATAAATTTACTCTTAATAACTCAAAAATAGTATAACAGTTGACAACAAAATGAAATATGTATATTATTTAGGTAAATAAATTAGATATAATTCTTTAGAATAACATATGTTGGAGACATAAATACTAATGTAAATGTGTTAAATCCGTAAATTAGCAAGCCTCTGCGGCCGGTAACCACTGATTTGGAGGTAGAGGTATATATTCCTTTCTGTATACTCAATTTATATAATATAAAAATTTACGGAAAGTAAGTTGTTTGTTTTTTATGGGGAGGTTAGAAATGCTTCATGGGCAGTAAAATAAACGCATTAAGGAACGAAATAGATAAAGTTAATTTAGAATTATTAAAACTGCTTAACTATCGTACTTCTCTCATTAAAGATATCAGTGAATTAAAAGATCAGGTAGGGATTGAATATTTTGACCCTGAACGAGAAAAAGAAATGCTGGAAAGAATTATCAGAGATAATCAAGGGCCACTTTATAATGATCTCGTCAAAGATATTTTCCTATCAATTTTTGCAGCATCACTGAAATATATGGGTATTAAGCGTGAAAAAAGGCTATTGATCAGCTCACAACATAATGAAGGTTTTATGGGTATTAGTGATATGTTCGATTTGCCGCCCAAAAGTTCAGTTATTATTGCAGGTCCATGTGCCATAGAAAATGTTGAGTATCTAGAGAGCATAGCATACCAGTTAAACAAAAACAAAATAAAGTTTTTGCGAGGAGGGGCTTTTAAACCCCGTACTTCACCATATGAATTCCAAGGATTGAAAGAGGAAGGTTTAAAAATTTTACATAATATTGGGAAAAAATATAATCTTTTTACTGTAACCGAAGTAGTAGATACCCGAGATGTTGAAATGGTTTCCCAATATGTTGATGTTATACAAATAGGTGCCCGGAATATGCACAACTTTGAACTCCTTAAAGAAGTTGGCCTTACTCACAAACCAGTTTTATTAAAAAGGGGTATAAGTGCAACTATTCAGGAATTTATACTCGCTGCAGAGTATATTGGACTACAGGGTAACCGCAAAATAATTCTTTGTGAGCGTGGGATACGAACATACGAGACTAAAACCAGGAATACACTGGATATTACATCTATTCCAATAATTAAGAGGGAAACCAGCTTGCCTATATTGGTAGATTTAAGCCATTCCCTGGGGAGAAAGGATATTATAAACTCTGTAGCTAGGGCAGCTTTAGCGGTAGGTGCTGATGGAATTATGGTTGAGGTTCATCCTTATCCTGAAGTAGCTTTATCAGATAGCAAACAGCAGCTTAATCCAAGAGAATTTGAAGAACTTTTAGAATTTATAAAAAACTATTAATGAGATAGAACATTAATAGTTTAATAATATCATTTATATAATTTGGGGGGAAATATGGAGGTCTATGCAATTAATACCGGATACATAAAAATGAAGAGTGGGTTCTACTTGTTTCCTGGACTAAAAGATGAAAACAGGTATCCTGTTTTGGTATTTTTAATAAAGATAAACGATAAAACGATACTATTTGATACAGGTATATCTCAAAAAATAGAAAACAGGATGGGGGTATTTGGGAAGTTCCTATTCTTAGAGAATTTACAAGAGAACTCTCTTGATAAACAACTTGAAACATTGGGAGTAAAAGTTGATGCTATCGATTATATAATTAATTCACATCTTCATTTTGATCACTGCAGCAATAATTATATGTTTAGTGGTAAACCAATTCTTATTCAAAAAAAGGAACACATAAATTTCCTGGAAGCTAAAAAGAATCCCATGTATATTCAATTTCTAGAAGACGAAGCAGTTACTTTTGAGTATATAGAAGGTGATCATGTCATTACCTGTGACGATGTCATTGTAAGGTTACACGCTGCTTATGGACACTCCGAAGGGCATCAAATTCTTACTGTCGAAAGTGAGTCTAGCTTCTTGATGTTTCTGGCAGATTCGTGTTATGTGAAAGATGGTACCTTAAAGCCTATAGAGGTTGAGGATATGAAATCTTATAATACATCCCTGGCAACAGTTAACTGGATTAATAGTCTTATGAAACAAAATAAGAACAAGAAAATAAGGCTCTTTCATAGCCATGACTTTAATTTTAAAAAAGATAAGCTTGAGGATTGTGAATGTGTATATGGAGAAATTGAAAAATATGAGTTTATTTAGGTATTAGTACTTGATTTAGAGGGAAAATAGTGCCTAATAAAAACTGGCATATGAAATATAAACAAAACAAGTAAAGGGGAGCTTACTATGGATAATAAACAAATGACCATTGCAAACAAATTACGTGAGTTAATTGTAGACAGCCTTCGTTTGGAGATGAAACCTGAGGATATTGATTATGATTTGACACTGTTCAACGATGGGTTAGGGCTTGATTCTGTGGATGGATTGGAACTCGTTGCTGCAATTGATGGTGAATACGGAGTTTCAATGACAAGTGAACACAGGGAACATTTTAAGAATGTTGAAACATTAAGTGCTTATATTCTTAAATGTTTGGAGGAAAATGGATGAAGAGGGCTGTGAAGATCAAAGCTCCAGCTAATTCGTTGAACTCGGCTAAAGAGCAAATTCAAGCGGGGGCAGATGAAATTTATCTTGGACTTTTCTCGCCCGACTGGTTTACTAATTTGAGCTTTTCCCATAGAGGAAGATCAAATTTAAAAACTGATACTAATGGATGTATAGAAGGGCCTGAAGAGTTAAAGGAAATTGTGGATTATGCTCATGGAAAAGGAGTTTCGGTAAGCTATACTGCAAATCTCTTTAATTTGCCTGATACTTGCATTCATGAGAAAAATAAGAAAGATCTTACAGGCGGATATCTTGACTATGTAAAGATGGGTATAGACTGTGGTGTTGATTCTGTCATTGTAGCAAATTTAAACGAAATTTTACATATCAGGGAGGCTGGAATAGATATCCCTATTGTAGCAAGCTGTTTATTTATGGTATCAAACGAGCACTACTATCATATGCTAAGGTCCCTCGGTGTGACTGCTTTCTTCCTACCCCATGATACAAATTTTACTGAGATGAAAAAGATGGTCGAACTGAGCAGGGCTGAGAACGAGAATATTGAGATTGGACTATTTGGACACTTATCATGTGCCATGCTAAGTGGGGGATGCCATTGGTACCATAAATTTGGTGAAGAAATTGATCTGGGGTATCCTTGCCGAAACAAATATTTGGTAACTTCAAAGGACGGTAAACAAGAAGAGGTACCTTTCTTTGACTTTACCTTTGACTGTTCAATTTGCCAACTGGAGAAAATAATTAAAGTTGGTGTAAACTCTATAAAGATGGTAGGCAGGTCATCTTCAGCACGTTTAAATTCAAGAATTACAAAAATTTACTGCCAGACAATTGACCGCCTTTTAGAAGGGGAAGACATAATGGAAATCAGACGAGATTTAATTAAAAGGGAACCCTGGTGGGAGATAATGTATTGCAAAAACAATAAATGCAAGTATTCTGAAAATAGTATATATGCGGATTATATTATTGGATAGGGTGAAGTATTATGAAAATAGCACTTAAAACTTTTAATGAAGAGCAATTTGACAGGGGTCTTGCAGATAAAAACGTTGACATTCTATATATTGGCAGTGAGTTTTGCTATCACAAAATAGGAAATACAGAAGCGAATATAGTGAGGATCAAGAGAGCAAGAGATGCTAATAAGAAAGTTTATCTGGCTCTTCCAATAATACAACAGAGCCATATTGAAGGAACTGCCGATTTAATCGATGGCGTCCTTGGGTGTGGAGAGGAAGTTACATTTGTGATAAATGATCTGGGTCTCATATATTATCTGGGAGAGAAATATGGAGATAAGGACTACAAGGTTTACCTTGGACGTTTGTTAAACAAAAATATAGAAAGCTGTCCTTGGCATAAGCATATAATCCGAAACGAAAGTGAATTTATAAAGAAAGCTATGTTTACAAATAGTGCAAATTCCATGGTGCTGGTTGATTATTTAAAGAGATTCAAAGTAGAAGGGATTGAAGCAAATATAACAGAAGAACAAAATGAATCTCTTAAGGAATTAAAAAATTATGGATATGAGCTTGTGATGAATTATGATTACACATATATAACCAGTGGAAGGATTTGCCCAACTGCATATTATTTTAAACAGAAAAATCCTCTATGCAATGAGCTATGCAACACTCATTTAAGTTTGGAGTTAAGTCAGATCAAAGATGTTTTTAGTCTTAAGGAAGATTACTACAAGAACGTGGAAACATCGAAATGGTATGGGGAAATGAAAGTTTATGGAAATGCAGTTTTTAAAGAAAATGAAGTTTGTAACCTTGAGATTTATAAAAACTTATATGATGTTATTGTTTTTGACTCCAGAAAATATGATGGGGAAAATTGGGGCAATCTCTCATATAACTTTGAATTAGTAAAAAGTTGGAGGCAGGAGGTTGAGGCATGAAGAAATGTGTGGTTACGGGCTTAGGCATAGTATGCTCAATCGGCAATAATCTGGATGAAGTTTGGAATAACGCTGTTAATGGTGTTTGTGGAATCAAAGAAGTTAGCACTTTTGATACATCTAACTGTTATGCAAAGATAGGAGCTGAGGCTTCAAGTTTTAGACCTACCTTTAAAAAAGCTGAACTTTACTCAAAAAGAATGGATAGAGTTTCACTTCTTTGCATAGAAGCTGTAAATGAGGCCTTTATCAATTCAGGACTTAGTATTGAGGATATTGACAAGAAAAGACTTGGCGTTGTAATAGGCAGTTGTACAGGAGGCGCTATAAGTGCTGAAAAGTTTCACAGACAATTATTGGACAATTCGGAGAGGGTTAGTCCGAGAGAGATACTTAAAATACCTATTCATGCTATAGCCAGCAATGTAGCGTTTTTTTTGAGGGCCCATGGAGTTGTTGCCAATATTGGAAATGCATGTGCTGCAGGAACTATGAGTATAGCTTATGCCTGTGATTTAATCAAACGTGGATTGGCTGATGTTGTAGTTGCCGGTGGAGCAGACACGTTTGCTTCTCTTCCATTTAGCGGTTTTCATGCGTTGAAAGCCTTAGATACAATTCCTTGTTCTCCTTTTGGCAGAAGTAAAGGGATTTCCCTTGGTGAAGGAACTGGGGCAGTTATAGTAGAGTCAATAGAACATGCTCAAAAAAGAAATGCAAAGATCTTGTGTGAAGTTTCTGGCTATGGAATAACCAGCGATGCTTATCATATCACTGCACCTAATCCTGAAGGTGAAGGTCAGATGACAGCATTAAGATTGGCCTTGAAAGAGGCAAGCTTTGAAACCTATGATATTGACTATGTTAATGCTCACGGAACCGGAACACCTCTAAACGACAGTGCGGAAGGTACTTCACTGGCAGAAATATTTAAGAATGAAATAGATAAGATAAAAATAAGTTCATCAAAATCCATGGTTGGTCATTGTCTGGGTGCAGCAGGTGCTGTTGAGGCTGTATTATCAATAAAAGCTCTAACATGTAACACTGTTCCTCCCACAGTCAATTATCCCGACCTATCTGAAGCAATGGAAGAAGCAGCAGCTGTAAGCGCTTTTGATTTGGTACCCAACAAAGGTAAAGATGCTGACGTGAATGTAGTTATGTCAAATTCCTTCGCATTTGGTGGAAATAATGCAAGTATAATTTTCTCTAAGGATCTAAAAAAGGATAATCACACCAAAGAATACAATAAGCGTGTTTTTGTAACAGGTATTGGCATAGTAAGTACTATAGGTATTGGGATTGATGAATATTGGAAGAACATAAGCGAAGGGAAGTCCGGCATTAATGCTGTTACATATAAGGACAAGAAATATAAAAGCAAATTTGCCGCTTCTGCAAATTTAACTGATTTTGCCTCCTATGGCATCAGCCCGTCGGAGCTGCGAAAACTAGACAGAATTACAAAACTGCTTCTTGTTTCGGGTAAAATATCTTTAAAAGATGCAAATATCAATGTAAATGATGATGTTGATAAGGATATTGGCATAATTGTTGGAACATCAGATGGTCCTGCAACAGAAATTGGCAACTTTCAGGAAGGGATGATCAAAAGGGGCTATCATGCCGCAAGTGCTTTGATATTCCCTAATACCGTATATAACGCTGCAGGCGGGTACCTGTCAATCATGACAAAAATCAAGGGGCATACAGCAACGCTTGTCAACGGAATTCAATCTGGTATTAGCAGTATCTGCTATGGGTATGACCTTATAAAAATGCAAAAGCAGAAATACGCAATAGCATCAGGGGTTGATGAATATTCAGAGACAATTCATATACTGTATGATAAGCTAAGAGCTTTGGCTGCAGGAGATGATTATTTTTCTTATCCTTATAGTTTTAATCAAAAAGGTTTTATTCTGGGAGAAGGCAGTACATCTCTTATGTTAGAGTCCGAGGATGAAGTTAACAAAAGAGGCTCCCACTGTTATGCAGAAATTGTAGGCTATGGTTTGACCAATACTCCTGTGGCCCCTGGGAAAATAGATTTTGAAGGTTATGGATTGGACCGAGCAATAATTATGGCATGTGAACAGGCGGAAATAAAGCCATCTGATATTGATGCTGTTGTAGGTTTTGGTAATGGATGTGAGAGAACTGATGCTATGGAATTAAACTCGTACAAAAGGATTTTTACTGAAAGTTTCAGTACTATACCTCTGCATTCAATAAAGGCCTTAACCGGCGAGGGAAGAGCAGCTACCAGCGCCCTTCAAGTAGCACATGCAGCTTTAATGCTTGACAGGCAGCAAGGTCCTGTTACACGTAGAGAGTTTGCTGCAAGTGCAAAATGTGGGGAAAATGAATGTTATTTATCTGAAACACCCGCTAGGGAATATAAATATATACTTGTTACCAGTTTTGCGTATGGTGGCTCCTATGCTGCAATTTTGTTAAAAAAAGCTAACGGTGATTTTTAAAATAATGAGTATTTTTTGTTGTTTGGCTTTAAACTTTTAAAGGGGGATGGATATGCATGAGTAGAATAGGTATAGTTACTGATAGTAGTGGTGATCTACCCGTTTCTTTTTATTCTGAGAATAAGGATATTATCATGGTTCCACTTTATGTTCGCTTTGGGTGGGAGGCTTTAATGGATTGGTATGATATTTCACCTGAATTTCCAGAAGACAAAAGAAGATACACAATTAACGGCTTTTATGAAGAAATGTCAAAATGTGAAGCTGTACCACATACGATACCGGTTAATGTTTGCCGGTTACAAAGTGCTTACGAGGAGCTTTCAAAGGAATGTGATGCAATTATTTCACTTCATTTCTCACATCACCTGGGTTACACGGTAAAAGCTGCTGAAATAACTGCATCTAGAATCAAAAAATGTAAGGTAATTGTAATAGATACCCTTCAAATATCTAATGGATATGGAGCAATTATTAAAGAGTTGGTTAAGCAAAGGGATAAAGGTCTTGGTGTTGATGAATTGGTTAAATTTGTGAAAGAGATGATGGATTCTCTAAATAATAAACTGATTATGACTAACAGGTCCAGTAAATATTTATATAGATGCGGCAGAATGAACCTGTTTATATATATGCTCGCCAATATTATCGGCTTGAAAAATTTTACAATAAAAGATGGAAAAATTACACCATTGTTTGGTTATCGGGGACAGAATGGACTTCAAAAATTACTTGATGAGGCCGTTTCGAATGTAAAAGAAGCGGTGGCCAAAGGTAAAAGGGCATATGTAGTTGTTTCACATGCAAATAATGATAAAGAAGCTGATTTAGTAATAGACAGACTTAAGAAAGAAAAGATTGAGTGTGAAAAACGTTTCTTAGGCCCAATTACAGGTGTATATGGGGGACCAGGTACATATGCCATTATGCCTGTAATCTTAAATTAAGTAAAGGAGAACTTCTGATATGAAACGAGTTGCAGTTGTAACAGGCGCTTCAAGGGGTATAGGAAGAGCTTGCGCTTTAAGACTTGCCCGGGATGGCATAAGTATAGTTGTCAACTATAATAACAGCCCTGAAAAGGCAATGGAAGTGGTTGAAGAAATAAAAAAGGCCGGAAGTGAATCTATTGCCATAAAGGCTGATGTCTCATCAAGCAAGGAGGTACAAGCCCTGTTTAGAGAAACAATAAACCATTTTGGACAATTGGATATCCTTGTTAATAATGTTGGTATAGTTGATGATTCCTTTATTATGATGTTAGGGGATTCATCCCTTGATAAGTCTTTGAGCATTAACTTAAAAAGTTATTTTTACTGTTGTAAACAAGCAGCTCTGAAGATGTTCAAACAAAGAAGGGGTAAAATAATAAATATTTCTTCTGTCAGTTCTATAAAAGGCATACCGGGTCAGTCGGTCTATAGCGCTACAAAAGGGGCCATAAATTCAATGACAGGCGCTTTAGCGGCAGAACTGGCCCAATATGGAATTCAGGTTAACGCCGTAGCACCCGGATTTATAGATACTGACATGTTGAATTCGGTTCCTGAGGACAAGAAAAAACAATATATTGATTTAATCCCTTTAAAGCGCTTTGGAAAAGCGGATGAGGTCGCTGAAACGGTAAGCTTCTTATGCAGTGGCAATGTTGATTATATTACCGGGCAGGTTATTATAATTGATGGCGGATTAAGTATTTAACCGGGGAGATTTTTTTATGAACATTTTAGAAATAAATGAAAGAATAAAGCAGCGCCCACCATTCCAAATGCTGGACAGAGTAATTGATATAAGACCAGGTGAGTATGCCAAGGGAATAAAAAATGTGTCTATAAATGAACCCTATTTTATCGGGCATTTCCCAGATTTACCTATTATGCCTGGAGTATTAATAACTGAATCTGCAGCCCAACTTTGTGCGCTGGTAATGTCATATGGTAATTTTCCTGAGGGAAAAGTGCCGGTTCTTTTAAAAGTTGAACAAATGAAATTTATTAAGGCTGTAATACCTGGAGATGTATTGGTAGTAGAGGTTAAAAATATTCAAAAATCTATTAGTATTTCCAAATTTGAGGCAACAGTTACAGTTGCTGATAAGAAAGCTGCTACAGGTACATTGGCTTTTACATTTGCAGACAAAGATACGATTTATAGCTCGTAATTTTAGTAAAGGGGTCTTTCTATGTCACATAATAAAAAATATGATGTTATTGTTATAGGTGCGGGGTTAGGGGGCTTAACTACTGCCGCTTTACTCTCCAAGTACAAGTACAGCGTACTTCTGCTTGACAGACACTATGTAACTGGAGGATATTCTACAGCCTTTGAAAGAAAGGGGTTTGAGTTTGATGCGTCCATTCACTGGATTAATAATATTGAACTGATAAAACAGGTTCTAAAAAGATTGGATGCCCTGGATAGAATAGAATTCAAACCATTTAATCCATTGACTAGGATTATTTCCCCAAGTTATGAAATCATGCTTACTTTTGATGTGAAAGATTTCCAAAACCAGATGCAGAAGCAGTTTCCTCATGAAAAAGAAAACATAGCGAGATTTGTTGATGAAGCAGTAAGGTTTGCTGATGATATAAACCTGCTGACAAAGAGTACATTCAAGTATATGTCCTATTTAGACTTTACAAGGTTCGGTTTAATGTACATATGCAATAAATTCCCTCTTATTAAAAAATATTCAGGCTATACTGCTGAGCAAGTCATAAATAGTTACTTTAGAGACAGTAAACTAAGAACTCTGATTCATTCATTGGGAACTACTCCTGACAGTTCCATCTATCCGATTTTTTGCCGTATAGGATGGGCATCAGAGGGCAATTATTTCTACCCGTCTAAAGGAGGAGGAAACGCTTTATCTCAGCTGTTAACCGATATATGTAATGAAAATGGAACAGAAATAAAGCTGAGCACAGAAGTTGAAAAAATTATAATTAAGGACGGAGCTGCTTGTGGAATAATGACATCAGATGGGACAGTTTATAATGGTAGATTTATTGTGTCAAATGCCGATGCGCTGCTTACTTATAATAAGCTGATTGGACATGAAAACCTGGACAAAAAGTTTGTTGAGGCAATTAATGCCCGAAAAAAATATCCTTCCTTTTGCATGATTTCCATGGGAACTGACTATGACCTGAAATCAAAAGGCTACAAAGGTGAAACCATTACATATAATCCATGTGACGATATTGATCATTTGATGGGGAATGATTTGAGTATTAATAGAAAGTTTATCCACCTTCGTTCCATGAGAGACAATTCTTTAGCACCTGAAGGATTCAATACCATAAGCGTTGGGGTAAGACTCCCTTATTCATATAAAAATTACTGGATGACTGGCCCAAACCGTGAAAGAGGGGCTGAGTACTACAAACTTAAGGAAGAAGTCATTGAGCAGGTTCTCGATAACATCTCAAATGTGCTTCCTGATTTAAAAAACCATGTAAAGGTTCGGGATCTTGCAACCCCAATTACATATGAACGTTACACTTTAAATAGTGAAGGTTCTATGATGGGATGGGAAGAATCCACAGGTGGGATAAGAAGGAAGGAACCTATAAAGAATTTTCAAAGGACAGGCCATTGGACGTTTCCGGGAGGTGGAACTCCGAGGGTGCTAATATCAGGGATGATTGTAAGTGATTTAATCAGGAAGTATCTATATATATAAAGAGTGGTGTTTATATGACGGCAGACAGGCATTCAGACTTTAATGCAAAAAAATGGGATGGACGTTCTGAGACATATGATAAAAAGCTGTTTGACTACTTTAGGTTTATTCAAAAAAAAGTTGTGGACATGACAGGCTTATCTGGCGATGACAACTTCCTTGATATAGGTTGTGCTACTGGTTGGGCTGTTTGTTATGCATCTACCTTTCTTAAGGGCAGGGGAAAGTCTTATGGAATAGATATTTCGCCTGGAATGATTGAAAAGGCAAAAATGAATTCTAAGGGTTATAATAATTTGGATTTTTTTGTTGCTGATTCTAAGGAGCTTCCCTTTAAAGACAGCTTTTTCAATACAATTATTTGTACTAATTCATTCCACCATTACCTGACCCCTTACAATGTACTGTGTGAAATACGCAGGGTGCTGAAACCTCAAGGCATGCTTTATATATTAGACCCCACAACTGATGGTTTCCTTATGAAGCTGATTGATAAAAGGGTTAAGGAAAAGGAAAAGGAACATGTTAAATTCTATTCCACAAAAGAATATATAGGATTATTTAATGAAGCAGGTTTGGCATATGTAAAAAGCAAAAGAATTGTGGGGCCATTAAAGCTACATATTGCAAGAAAAACCTAATGGTATTCAGGCATTCTAGTTTTGTTGAGGGCTTATATAATGGGGAAGAAGTTTTGTTTAGCTAATTTACCAAATGAAAATATTACTTATTTGATATCCACGGAGGCAAACAGCGAATATGGGAGATATACCATATCTATAGAATCAGATACTGTTGCAAATGAGAAGACAATAAAGATGACACAGATCATGAAAACTGTAAGGACTGAATATATAAAGGTCTGTCGTTTAGAATTAGACGGCAGTATATTAAGTATTAGAAAACTGCTTCCAGGATCTGATGATGTTTTGCTTGAAATGGAAATAGAACCTCAAACAGTAAAATTAAAAAAGAAGTCAAAGTATGTAAAGATGAAGTACCAGGGGGCTTTATATGCAGTAACTGCAAGCGAGGTTGTTTTCCGGGGACTAATAAATAAAGTCCGTAGACTGAAATTCAAAGGATTAACCAATAGCGGCGCTATTATGGATTTTGTTTTGGAAAAAGTTAAAGAAGAAATGATCGACACACCTTGTGGTCAGTTTGACTGCGAAACGTACAGGTTTTATCCCGCTGGAATATTCAAGCTGTTTGTAAAACCCTTTTACTTTTCCTTTTCAAAAGATCCGAGCAGGGTTTTAGTCCGATTTATAGGGAAATTTAGTGCCCATGAACCTGTAGTTACTAAGATTATAGCTGCCAGACAGTAGATAATGCGGGGGTGGATTTTATGAGTAATAAAAGCTTGAAACATTATGAGAATGAATATGATGATATCATAATTGGAAGCGGTGTTGGAGGATTGACATGTGCTGCTTATTTATCAAAGCAGGGTAGAAAGGTTGCAGTTTTTGAAAAGCAGCCTGTTCCCGGTGGATACTGCACAAGTTATATTAGAGACGGCTTTTCATTTGCCCCTTCGGTTCATTGGCTGAGCTTTTGCGGTGAAGATCAGTTGGTTGGGCAGACTGTTCGTGAGTTGGGAATTTCGGATGTTCTGAAATTTTCAGTTTTTGACCCGCTGGTAAGGTTTATAAGCAAAAAAAGTGATATAACACTTTCCTTTGATATTCAAGGAATGAAGGATAAACTGAAGGCTTTGTATCCTGATGATAAAAAGGGAATTGACGACTTTTTTGAACTATGCGCAAGATTTATTAAGGAACTTAATGCAATGCTTGAAGATTCTCTAAATATGGTAACGAAATTTGACAAAATGAAGTTTGGAATAGGCTATATAACAGGCAAGTATCCCATAATTTCCAAAGTCAGAAAAGTTCCTGCTTTTGAATTTTTAAGAAGGTATTTCAAAAATGAAGATTTAATCCACCTTTTTTATATTATGGGACCCGGAGATGCTGAAGCTGAAATTTTTCCCATTTTGGCACGGATAGGATGGGCTATAGATAAAAACTACTATTATGTAAGTGAAGGGAATAATGCGAAAATGGCTGAAGCATTTGCATTAGCTGTTACAAACCATGGAGGTAGTATTTTTTATAATAGTGCCATTAAGAAGATAATTGTAGAAAACAAAAAGGCGGTAGGAGTCATCGAGGCAACGGGAAAAGTTTTTAAAGCTAAAAATATTATTTCCAATATAGATGGAAGAACAACATATTTTGAGTTGTTGGGAAAAGACCAATTGCCTATGAAGTTTATTGACAGGATTGATGAGAAGATCCCGTATTCATCATCCTTTGCTGTCAACCTTGGAGTAGATATGGACTTAAGGAGCATGGGGTTTAAAGGCGAGTCCATTACTTACATGCCCTCGGATAAACTTGAAGATATATCAGGAAGTGACCCTTCCAAGTGTAAGATTGTTATACAGTTTCGCTCACTTAGAGATCCATCACTAGCTCCTCATGGTAAACACACAGTTATGATAACTGCCCGTATTCCCTATGACTATAAAAATGTCTGGACAACTAACGGGTTTGATGTAAGAAGCGAAAGTTATTATAAGTTAAAAGATGAGGTAGCGGATCAGTTGATAAAATCCGCGGAAAATATTATTCCTGAGCTTTCAAAGCATATCATCGTAAAGGATATTGCAACACCTCTGACCTTTGAAAGATACACCGGCAATTACCAGGGAGCGATTATGGGATGGCAGGAGAAAACCATTTCACTACCCAAGCTGCCTGTTAAAAGCCTATACCAGGTAGGACATTGGACTTTTCCAGGGGGTTCTATCAACAGGGTTATAGCTTGTGGGAGGAACGCAGCAAAGAAAATTTTGAACAATTCTACAAAATTGTAGGTGGGAATTATGGGAAAAACAATTATAATTATTGGTGCAGGAATTGCAGGATTATCTGCAGGGTGTTATGCGCAAATGAACGGATATGAGTCAAAAGTTTTTGAAATGCATCATTCACCGGGAGGGCTTTGTACTTCGTGGAATAGAAAAGGCTATCAGATTAACGGATGTCTGCACTGGATAGCCGGGACCAGTCCTGAAAACAACTACTTTAAAGTTTGGGATGAGTTGGGTGCATTAGAAGGGCAGGAGTTCTATTATTATGATTACTACAAACAATTTGAAAGCGAAGATGGGAGAATAATAAGGTTATACACAGATGCTGAAAAACTAAAAAAGCATCTAATTGAAAACTTCCCAAAGGACAGACGCTTAATAGAAAAATTTATTAAGGATATGTGCAGACTTTCCAAATTCAAGCATAATATTGAAAAGGCATCTGAGTTATACAAGTTTAAAGATATTATTAAACAAATAGCCTCCGTGCTTCCCATTGCTGCACCTTTAATGAAATGGAGTAAATTATCATGTGATGAGTATGCAGAGCAGTTTAGTGATGGTTTTCTTAAGGAGATTTTTCCGCATTTTATATTTAAGGCGGAAGGTTTTCCTGTTATTGCAGTTATGATGACTCTAATGGGCATGTATAAAAAAACCTCTGGATTTCCCATAGGGGGTTCTATAAAGATTTCTCAATCTATAGCCAACAGGTACTCGAAGCTTGGAGGGGAAATACACTATAATAGTAGAGTGAGTAAAATTATTACAAGAGATAACAAAGCAGCAGGTGTTATTTGTGAGGATGGGAGGGAGTATTATGCAGATATAGTTATATCTGCAGCCGACGGATATAATACCATTTATGAATTACTGGAGGGCAGATATAAAAATGAATTGATTGATGAAAGGTATAAAAACATGCCTCTTTATAGTGCTCAAATAAAAGTGGCATTTGGTGTAAAAAGGGATATGAGCAGTGAACCACATAATGTCGTATTTGCATTAAGAGAACCTATAGATATAGGTGGAAAAATTCATAAGTGGATAGGTTTGGATGTGGTCAACTATGACCCTACCACAGTGCCAAAGGGCAAAACAGTAATCAAGTTCCTGCTTGATTCAGATTATGATTATTGGGCTGGTTTACAAAAGAACCCTGAAAAATATGCAGAAGAAAAGCAAAAGGTTGAGGAGATTTTAAAGAATATATTGGAGCAAAGGTATCCGGGAATTTCAGAAGACGTAGAGATGTGTGATGTTGCAACTCCGGCTAGCTTCAAAAGGTATACAAATAACAGAAAAGGTGCCATATGCGGTTGGCTCCTTGATACTAAAACATTCAGTATGAGATTTAAGAAAACCTTGCCGGGACTTGACAACTTTTATATGGTTGGTCAATGGGTTGAAACTGGTGGAGGAATATCTAGAGTAGCTACTTCCGGCAGAAATGCCATACAAATAATTTGTAACCGGGACAATAAAGAGTTTGTGACAAATTATAGCTAAATTGTGTGGATTTTGTAGTGAAAATAAATGTGGAGGGAAATGTTGATGCTTACAACTAAAAATTTGAAGAAGTCTTACAAGATGGGCGAAGTAGTAGTAAATGCGTTAAATGGTATTAATTTAACGGTCGATAAAGGCGAATATATATCCATTATGGGAGCCTCTGGAAGCGGTAAAAGTACATTGCTGCATATTCTTGGAGGGGTGGACAATCCTACATCAGGGGAAATCACAATTGGTGGTGTAGACTTAAGCAAAATGAACGACTACGAAGCAACTACCTTTAGAAGAACAAATATAGGTTTTGTTTTCCAGTCCTTCAACCTTATGCCTACACTAACGGTAGAAGAAAACATTGCACTTCCAATTTTAATATCCGGGAAAAAAATAGAGGATAATAAAAATAAAATTAATGAGCTTATTGAAGTTATGGGTTTAAAGGGGAGAGAGAAGCATAAGCCAAACCAGCTATCCGGGGGACAACAGCAAAGGGTGGCAATAGCAAGAGCATTTGTTACTGATCCCAAGATTATATTACTTGATGAACCAACGGGAAGTCTGGATAGTAAAACAGGCGATATGATTTTAGAGCTTATTTCATCTGTACATAAAAAGTACAAGCTGACAATTATCATGGTTACTCATAATGTGTTTGCTGCAGAATATGCTGATAGGGTTATTTTCTTAAAAGATGGTTTGGTTGTTGATTGTATTGATAGAAGCAGTAAAAGTTTAAATGCAAAAAGTATATACGATAAACTAGTAAGCCTATAACCAATAAACTTATAAAAATCTGTTTCAAATACAGGGGGGATTAAATTGAGATTTATGCTAAGTCTAGCTTTAAAAAATATACGCCGAAATCTGGTGCAATCAATATTAACTGTTCTAGGAATAATGCTAAGTGTTTCAATTATACTTGCAGTTTCAATGATGAATTCTGCCATAAGAAGCTCTGTAGAGAAAACCATACAGGAATTGGGAACCGGTAAAACAGGCATTTGGATTGAAGAACGGGGAGAAGATGTTGCTTCTATTGGCACTAAGAAAGAGGGTTTTTCTCAGGACATCATTTCAAAGCTTTTAGAAAACGAAAGCATTTCATCAGCCCATCCACTGTTAAAGGTTTATACAACTGCATCAGGATCTGACAGCAGTATTCTTAAGGAGCTTTATCTATATGGAATCAATTTGGAAAACGACAATACAGTTCGGAATTATGTCATATCAAAAGGGACATTCCCGGCTAATGACAAGGAAGCTATAATCGGTGAGAGAATTGCTAAGGAATTGAAAATTGATGTTGGCTCCGATATAGTTATACAGACTCCAAAGGGAAAGCTTGCTTTAAAGGTTGTTGGTACACTTCCTTTTGATGAAGGTGTTGGAACGCTTAATAATAACATGGTGATTTTTGCAGATATTCTAAAGACGCAAAAGTTCTTTATGTATGAAAATAAAGTCACTTCAATAAATTTAGTACTCAAACAGGGTGTAAAGCCGACCAGTATTGTAAGCCAAATAAAGACCCATCTTACCGGAAATGTAAATGCCTTTACAGATCCTATTGCAGATGCTTCAGGTAGTGACAGCACTTCGATGCTTAGAGTTATAGCATTTATATTTGCTTTTATCTCAATTTTTATTGCCATATTTATAATATATAATACCTTGGCAAGTAGTGTTGAACAAAGCAGGAGAGAAATAGGGCTCTTGAGGTTAATAGGTATGACCAACAAGCAGATTATCAAATACTTCTTTTTTCAGTCACTGATATATTCAATTGTAGGTTCAGCCTTAGGAGTAGGTATAGGCATAGGAATGGGTGCAGTTTTACTTAGCCTGATGAATATGATGTTGAAATACAGTTCCTTTTTCTTCCAAATGCCGTCCGTTGAGCTTTTAATTGTTGCTTTGGCCATTGGAATTGTATTGACTGTGGTAGTAGGAATATTCCCTGCCATAAAAGCTTCAAAGACTTCTCCATTAAGCGTATTTAAAAATTATGAATCCAGTGAGGGGATTGCAGGGAGTTTTTCACTTAAGAATGTCATTGGCATAATTCTGATTTTGGGCGGAGTTGTAGTATCTTACCTTCCGATACATAACAGAGGGTTCGCTTATGCAGCCGCCACAGCGCCAATGATAGTATTTATAGGGTTTTGCATGAATTTGAATATTATTTTGCCACCTGTTTTAAGTTTCTTTTCAATGATATTTAGTAGAATGTTTGGAATTTCGGGTCAGCTTGCTGTACAGAGCCTGTACTTAAGTCTTAGCAGGACAATAACCACAATAGGTGCAATAGTTGTTGCAATCGGTATTTTTCTAGGACTCTTAGGTACAATTAATAGCATGAAGGGAACTGTTGGAGAATGGCTTGAAAACACAAATTGGGCTGATGTCATTTTATTTTCCATAAGTGGTGCAGAAATCGATGAATCTATCATGAATGAAATACACAGCTTTGAATTTGTTGAGAAGGTCAATCCCATGCGTTACTGCTTTGTACCTTATGGAGATGCGGATTTATCAGATGAGGGATTGCTGTTTCAGGGATTTGAGCCTGACAATTTTCAAGCATTTACTGGCATGGAGGTTAAGGAAGGTAATACTTTGGAAAAGTTTAAAGAGCTTCAGAACAGTCGCTCTATCCTGATTAACGAAAACCTTTCAAACATGATTGGATTTAAAACAGGGGATACTATAATGCTGAGAACCAATAAAGGGCTGGTAGATTTCAAGATTATAGGAACTGTTTCGGATTATAGTGACTTTGTCCATAGACTTGGGAAAATTATATACGGTTCACACGAAAACCTAGCGAAGTACTGGGATGCAAACGGTTATACTGTCATTCAGATAAAAATAAAAGAAGGTCTTTCACAGGATAATGCAAAGAAACAGTTATTGAGAGGGCTGTCTGGCAAGTATAATATCAAGGTGATTACAAATGAAGAGGAAAAGAAAGATGTAGGAGGTTCTATCGATACAATAATGACTATCTTCTATGCTGTAATCATTATTATTTTCATAATAGTATTTATGGGAATATTCAATACCATGTTAATAAATGTCCTTTTCCAGATCCGGGAGTTCGCGATTCTAAGGACGGTAGGATGTTATACAAGACAAATAAGGACTATTGTGATAAGTGAAGCTCTAGTAATGGGGATTATTGGATATATATTTGCCGCAATTCTGGGATTATGGTTTGCAGGACAGTTATCCGGGCGTTCTTCGGATGTATATGGTATTGTGCTAAACTATTACATGCCGTTAGGCATTTCAGCTATTTTATTTGTGGTAACCATTTTAGTAACTACCCTTGCCACTTTTTATCCTCTTAAAAAAGCATCAGGACTGTCCATTACCAAAGTTCTACAGGAAGTAAGCTGATGCAATTAATACAACGGAAGTTAGTATTGGATATTAGAAAAAGATTTAGATTAATGTAAAGGGTTTTTGGTATGCATAAGTTACAAGAAACATTAAGTAATAGGAAAAAAGCATTTATTTTGTTTGTAGTGATGATTGGAATTTTTCTAAGTTCTCTAGAGAGTACTATCGTTGGAACTGCCATGCCCCAAATAATAAAAAGTTTAAATGGCTTTGAACTCTACTCGTGGCCGTTTACTGCATATATGTTGACGTCTACGGTGTTTGTCCCTATATTTGGAAGAATTAGCGATGTTTATGGTAGAAAATCAGTTCAACTTACAGGGCTTTCAATATTTCTGATTGCGTCTGTTTTATGTTCAATTTCGATGAATATGCTTCAATTAATAATATTCAGAGCAATTCAGGGGGTTGGAGGAGGAATTCTAATTGCCAATTCAACAGCCATTACAGGTGATTTATTTACACCTAGAGAAAGAGGGAAATATCAGGGTTTTATATTTGCCTCAATGGGTGCTGCTACTATTTGCGGCCCTTTGCTGGGTGGAGTAATTAGCGATAACTTAAGCTGGGAGTGGATATTTTTAATAAATGTACCCATTTCATTAGCTGCAATACTGATAATCATACTTACTATTCCGGAGTTTTCAAGCATCGAAAGTGAAAGAGCCATAGACTATAAAGGCGGTGCAGCCCTAATTACAACCCTAACACCTTTATTTTTTGCGTTAACATGGATTGGCAGCAACTTTAATGAATATAAGATATATATAATAATTTGTTTGGTAGTTTCATCAATAAGCTTCATCTTGTTCTGGCATATAGAGAAAAGGACAGTTGTGCCAATAATTCCCTTTGGAGTTTTGGAAAATAAAATTTACTTTTTATCATGCTTTTCATCATCCCTAAATAATGCTGTTGCTTATGGAGTAGGTATATTTATACCATTCTATATCCAGGTAATTATGGGTCTTGATGCATTGAGCACAGGCCTTACAATGATTAATTTCCTATTGGTGTTGGTGTTTGCGGGTATATTAAGCGGCATTGTTATATCTAAAACAGGGAAGTACAAGGGGTTATTGATTTTTAGCAATCTTTTTACTGTAGCAGGATTGGCAATGCTGTACCTATCGAACAAAAATGCAACCATATTCCAAATAAACTTATTTGTTGCTATTCTAGCTTTTGGTTTAGGGAGCAGTATTCCGGTTTTTAATATTACTTCCCAAAATGCACTGCCTGACAGCTGCCTAGGAGTATCCACATCTGTACTCCAGTTTTTCAAAAATATGGGGGCAACCATAGGTACAGCCATATTGGGGTTTGTTATGTTGTTCACACTGAACACAGGCTTTAACGACAATGTAGTTTTGAGGGGTATTTCAGATGATACTAAAAACCTTATTATTAAGAAACTCATAACAAAAGATACTTCCACTGATATAGAATCTATCATTCAATATAGTGTAGGGGAATTTGATATGAATTATATCAGGAGTATTTTGAAAGCATCTGTTAATAATATTTTCCTTGTGAGCCTTATATTATCAGTGGCTGCTTTAGTTATAGTCCTGTTTTTTGACGAAATACCTCTAAGAGATAAGAAGACCAGCAGTTAATAATTAGGACTCAATTATAAAGTTAAGTTGTATTTTTTTTGTTTGGAAATGAGGATGAATTTTGTGGGTTTAGTAGTTAAATTTATTATTAAAAGTATTTTTGAAAAAAAAGTCCGTACATCTCTTATTATACTTGCAATTACGCTTTCTTCCGCCTTAATACTTGTATCAACTGCAGTTTCTGAAACTATGATAAAAATGAATATAGAGATGCTAACAAAGCAGTCAGGAAATGCTCAAATTATTATTCAGCCTGACTCAAAATCAAAAATGTCTTTTTTTAATACAAATAGGCTTCATCCCTATGAAAAGCATTTTCAATATGTAGTTGGAGGAATAAATGATGTTGGTACTTATAAAAGTAAATTAGATGAAACTGTTTATTTCTCACTGCGAGGAATGCATCTTGAAGATTTAAAACTTGTATTTTCATTACTGATTGATGAGGCGAATCAGTTATATCCATTCGAGAGGAATAAACTGGTAATAGGTAAAAATATTGCTCAAAAATATGCATTGTCCTTAGGAGAAGTAATTGATATAAAAATTAACGGCAAGGTACATAAATTCAGCATTGCAGGGATATCTCACCCAGTAGGTTTATTTCAGGATGATGGACAAACCGCATATGCTATTGTACCAAGGGAGACATTAGGAGGATTTTATGGTATAAGGGGCAGCGTTAATACCATATATTTAAAGCTCAAGGATTCAACCGAAAAAGATATATTGATAGAAAAATTATCTGAAGAATATTCAAGATGTACAGTTAAGGAACCTTTTTCGAAAAAGGAAATAGACAGGCAGGCAAATGAGACTGCTTTACAGCTTTTGATGTTAACTATAGTTATTTCGTTTATGAGTATGTTTATAATCTTTTCATCCTTTAATGTACTTACATCGGAGAGACTTCCTGTTATAGGGACACTTCGGAGTGTAGGTGCGACAAAAAGAATGACATCTAAATTATTACTCCTTGAGAGTACGAGTTATGGTATAATTGGAGGGATATTAGGTGTTGTTCTAGGTATTGTCATCTTGTTTGCAATTTCTGTTCAATATACTCCACCATGGGTTAAAGGCTTCAAAATGAGTATTGATATAAAATTCATGCAAATAATGGTGGCTTTTGGATGGGCTGTTGGCTTAAGCTTTATTAGTTCCCTCATTCCAATTCTAAGAGTTTCTAATATGGCTCTGAAAAATATTTTTCTCAATTCCATAGAAAAACCGTTTACGTTTAAAATAAGAAGGCTCATAACAGGGGTGATTTTTTTAAGTACTGCAGCACTACCTCCTTTTATACCACCATTTTTGGCAAAATACATTGATATGCTATGCATAACATTAATAATTACTGCAGCAGTGCTATTAACGCCTTATATTACAAGTATGTTTACCGGGATATTTGAGAGAGTATATGTATATGTTTTTGGTAATATAGGAATTCTTGCGGCTAAAAATCTTAAAAAGAATAAAAGTTTATGGAACAGTATAACATTATTGTCGGTTGGAATATCAACAGTACTTATGGTTAATACGGTTACTAATAGTGCAATAATGGATGTTATGAACCTTTTCTCGAATTATTATACCTGCGATATAATTATGACTGCTCCAGAGACCAACAGGTCATTCGAAAGGCTGCTGTACCAAGTGGATGGAGTTGAGGAAGTACACGGGACTTATACATTCAGTAACGCTGAAATAATAGGAAAAAATGATGAAATGAGGTTGATACAGGGAGTAGAGAAGAGTAAAATCCTGGAATTCAGGAATTTTGATATTGATGGTAACCAGGAACTAATAATGGAGCAGCTGGATTCAGGAAGAAATGTTTTACTTGCTACTGCCATGAAGGATAAGTTTGGCTTTAATATTGGTGATACCATTTCATTCAGGTTTAACGACAAGGTAAGAGATTTTAAGGTTATTGGATTTTTTAACTCTATAATGAATAAGGGGTATTTCGCACTGGTATCTGAAAGATATTTAAAGCAGGATGCTAATCTAAAGTATTATTCTGAACTTTATATAAAGACAAATAAGGACCCTGAAGTTGTAGCTAATAATATAAGAAAAGAATTTCAAAGGAAAAATCCCGTAGTCAAAACCATTGCAGAGCAAGGAGAACTGACACGTAAAAACGGGGAGCAAAAAATTATAATCTTCCAGGGTTTTTCGGTTATGACAATGCTAATAGGAATCTTAGGAGTACTTAATAATTTAATAATCAGTTTTTTGGAAAGAAAGAGAGTTCTATCTATTTTACGTTCTATCGGTATGAGTAAAATGCATATCGTTAAAATGATTTTTATAGAGTCGTTCTCAGGTGGCATTATCGCAGGGACTATGGGGGTAACTACAGGTCTCCTGTTAATATCGGTATTACCGTATCTTATGAAAGCAATAAACAGGCCATATCCTTTATACTTATTCCCTTACTTATTTTTTGGTGCATTTTTGGCAGGAGTATTAATTAATATATGTGCTTCAATAAGCCCTGCTATAAAGTCATCCAAATTGAATATTATAGAGACAATTAAATTTGAATAAATTAGCAATTACACTTTTAAATATGTTTTTTGGGGGGAGTGGATTTGTTTGAGTTCGGTTATTGAAGTAACGGATTTATGTAAAATTTATAAGATGGGAACCGTTGAGGTAAATGTACTAAAAAATATTAATATGGTTGTAAAAAAAGGTGAATTTATTTCCATAATGGGACCGTCCGGTTCTGGAAAGAGTACTTTGCTTTACCTAATAGGAGGACTTGACAAACCAACTTCGGGAAGTATAAAAATTAGCGGAGTAGAGCTTTCAACAATGAGTGACAGAGAAGAAAGCACAATGCGCAGGAAAAGTTTGGGCTTTATTTTCCAATTTTACAACCTGGTTCCTAATCTAAGTGTTGAAGAAAATATTATGCTGCCCATTTTACTGGATGGTAAGAAACTGAAAGATTTTAAGGAAAGGCTTAATAGCATCCTTGAGGACGTTGGCCTTTTAGACAGGAGACACCATACTCCAAGGGAGTTATCTGGTGGTCAGCAGCAGAGAGTAGCAATTGCCAGAGCACTTATAAATGAGCCGGAAATTATTCTGGCAGATGAGCCAATAGGAAACCTGGATTCAAAAACCGGTACTGAAATAATGAATTTGCTGCAGAAGATAAATAGGTATAAAGGTAAAACAATATTACAGGTCACTCATTCGAGTGAAGCTGCTCAATATGGGAATAGAATAATTAAAGTAAAAGATGGAAAGGTGTGGGTACAGTGAAAAGAATTATTTTTACTATTTTACTAAGTTGCTTGGTGTTATTTTGTACATCATGCAGTAGGCCTGTTGAAACAACAAAAACTATCAACGATTTGAAAAATGAAAAACCAAATGGTATAGATGCTTTTGGAGTAGTAAAAGTTAAGGATATCAAAAGTATATTTATAGACTTCCCTGTGATAGTTGAGAAGGTTAATATATGTAATGGACAAAAAGTAAAGAAGGGTGAGGTTTTATTGTCTCTGAATCTTCAGGATGTTACAGCGCAAATCAGCAGCAAGAAAAAGCAGATAGAAATTGAAAAGTATCAGCTTGAGAAGCTGATAAATGACTTGTTAGGTGATCAGAAGGAAATAAAACGTTTACAGCAGGAACTTAAAGACAAAGAAGAAGGTTTTATGAAAGAAACGGATCCTGATATAAGCAAAGCTAAGAATGACTTGACTCATGCTCAGGATTTGTATAATAACTCAAGAAAAGAGCTACAGTCCAAAGATGAGTTATATAAGGCAGGTACTATTTCACAGAAAGATTTAGACGAATTTAGCAAAGTTGTAGAGGAATATAGAAAAAATATAATTGATGCCAGTTTTGCGCTGGAAAGCCTAAAGAAAAAGAAGAAAGATGAAATTGAACAGTTAAAGTCCAGAATAAATGGGTTACTTGCTCAAGTTGATAATGCCACTACAGGAAAAGAAACTAATCTTATTAAAATCCAAATGGAAAAAATAGAATTACTGGAGCTTGAATTAGACAGCCTAAATAAAAAAGTAAACAAAAGTTACATTAATGGAAGTGATGTTATTTCTGATTTGGAAAACGGTATAGTTGACAGTATTGCTGTAAAGCCTGGAGATGTTATTAAGCAGGGGCAAAGTCTTTTAAACCTAATGGATTTGCAAAGCGTATTCATACAAGCAGAGGTAGCGGAACAGTTTATAAAAGATGTGAAGGTCGGAGCTGAGGTGAATATTATTCCTTTAGCAGACAAGAGTAGAAAATATAAGGGTAAGGTAATAAAAATATATAATAAGGCATTCCAAAAGGATGGAGAAACGAATATCCCTCTGGATATATCATTTTCAAATGATGATGGATTTTTGATGCCGGATTTCAACGTTGATATAGAAATCTTAAATTAGAAAGAGAGAATACAGAGATCAAAGAATGCCCAACTTTTTCGTTTCTAATAATTACATTTGGGTTTTTATAGTGGACTAAAAAGTATAAACCACACCTGGTTAAATTAGGATATGCTACAGTCTATATATAGTTTTTAAACCCATAAAAATAAATGGAATATCATATTTGATAGGAAATAACCTTTAACCCTATAGTTAAGGGCAGCTTTAACTGCCCTTAAAATAACTTCAGGATAGAGAACTTACTTCACTATAACCAAAGTTGGGGTTTAACATATTGTTTTTGATCTTCCCTACATTGACCTTGCTTTTCATAAGTGCACCAATAACACCTGCATTCTTGATATCACCAAGAAAAATCATTCCTACAACAATGTCATCCTTTATAACCAGCTTCCTGTAAACCATATCAACGGGCCTAAAGTCAACATACTCTTCATACCCTGGACCGTCAGGTGAAGTAATGCCCATTGAAATCATCGGGATCTCACGGAATTCAGACGCATTCTGCATACTGATAAGGCTGTCAAACTCCTTCTTATGCCCTGCCATATTGCTTCCTGCGATTTCCCCCTGTATAACTGCGTTTGGCCAAATAGGGCTTAAGGACATTTTCCCGGTTACAGCATCAATGGATTCTACAACATCCCCGGCAGCAAACACATCGTCTACAGAGGTCTGCAAGTATTTGTCCACTATAATACCCCTGTTGATTTTGAGCCCTGAATCCCTGACAAAGTCCAGGTTCGGCCTTGAGCCTGTTGATACAATGATCATATCGGCCTTAAATCTTCTGCCGTCCTCCAATATGACCCTTTCCGTATGTTTGCCTATAAAGACCTTAACCACACTGGAATAAACGGATGAAGAAACTTTCGAGACACCGGCATTTAGTATAAGCCGTATACCTTCCTCCTCTACGGAGTTTTGTATTATCTCTGATGCCCTTTCGTCAAGCAGGTTCATTAGAACTCTTGGAGTCCTCTCGATGATTGTTACTTCCTTGCCGTTTTTGTAGAGGTTAAATGCTGCCTCAAGGCCGACAAAACCTGCACCGATGATTATTATCCTTCTTGCACCCTTGGAACCCTCAATAATCTTTTTTGCCTCATCAAGGGTACTTAGGAAGTAGGTGTTTGCAGACTCCAGTCCTTGAATTGGCGGAAGAATCTGAATGCTTCCGCTTGCGATCAACAGCTTGTCGTAGTTAAATACTGAACCGTTTTCGCTGTAACTGTCATTGCTGCTTGTCACCACTTGCTTTAATTTGAAGTCTATACTCAAAACCTTGTGATCGTAATATATCTCAATATTATTCTTCTTGTAAAAATCTTTTTCTCTAATAAACATTCTTTCTTCCGATACCTGTCCGGACAAAAAGTCCGGAAGCAGGCATTTGGAATATACAGCATATTTTTCTGAAGTTAGGATTATAATTTGACCGCCTTTATCCAGCTTGCGAATCCTTTCGGCTGCTGCGATACCCGCAGCACCATTTCCTATAATTACATACTTCATTTACATATCACCTTCCTGACCGTCAGAACTGCTCTCTGCTGCTAATTGCCTTTTATACTCTGTAAATTCGTCTTCCTCCATATAAACTATGGCACCCTTTGGACAGGACTCCACGCATGCAGGATATCCTCTGTTAATACATAGGTCACACTTAACTGCGATTTTCCTGTCGCCATCCTGCTTGGGGGATATTACTCCAAATGGACAGGCCATAACACACATCCAGCACCCGACACACTTTTGAGTATTGAACTCATTGGAAACTATCCCCGTTTTCTCATCCTTTCTCATTGCTCCGGTCATACAGGCTTTAACACACGCAGGCTCCTCGCAGTGGCGGCAAACCAAAGGTACAGGACTCTTTTCAACAACCTGAAGGTGAATTCTTGCAGGCTCCGAGTCTCTGATAGGCGCATAGAATTCAGAGCCAGCATGGGCTTTCTGGCAAGCTACCACACAATTCATGCATCCATTACATTTTTCCTTAATTACATAGATTCTTTTCATGACAACTGCCCTCCTTAGAGCCGGCTAAATGCCAAGACCTCTTCTTTTAGACACAATATGGCTCTCAATAGCCTCTGCCGCCTTTACCATATCCTGTTCGACGCATACCTTTCCACCTACAAGAGCCTCTACGTCCTGGGTAAGGATTTTAACTACGCCAGGTGCCCCTGCTACCGGTGGTACAGGTCCAAGATGGGTCAAGAGCCCGAAGGTAACAGCGAAGAAACCGTCGGCTACAGCCTTCTGCTCAAGATACTCAGGCGCAGATGCAGCTACAGGCAGATCGCTGGTATCAACCCCAAGAGCGTTGGCAATAGCAGTTACGGCAACACCAATCCTGCCGATATCAATACATGAACCGAAGTTCAATACAGGCGGTATGCCCAGTGCCTTACAAATACCCTGGAGCTTTTGGCCTGCATATTTTGAAGCTTCCAATGTCTGCAGCCCTTCAATCTGGGCACCACTTGAGACACAGCCTGAAGTAATTACCAGGATATCTCTCTTTAGGAGTTCCTTAATCAAGGTTATTGAAGATGAGTCATGGCCGTTCCTGTTGTTTGTACATCCTACAACGGCCGCAATTCCTTTTATAGTCCCATCCTTAATAACGTTGAGCAGCGGATCAAGGCTTCCTCCAAGGACGTTAAGCAAAGATTCAACACCGACCCCGGCAATAACATCTGACTTGTATTTGGGAATATGAACCGCATTTACTTTACCCCTGTTCTTGTAAGCTTCAAGAGCAAGATTTATTAATTCCACAGCCTGTTCCTTAACCTTTTCAGGCTTGTAATCAATATTTGTATCTACGCCCTCCATTCTGATAACATGGGATACCGATACAACTTTTGTATGGAACTTGTCAGCCGCAAGCTTCATGCCGGGGATGGAGCAGTTAAGATCCATCATTACAAGGTCAATGGCGCCTGTGGATACCATGAGTTCCTGTGTGAGCCAGTTGCCGAGCTGACCTGCATAGCCTTTTCCGGCTGTACCCATTCTCTGAAGCAATTCCTGTCCTGTATCCATTGAACCGTAAAGCTTGATGCCTTTTGCGCCAAGTGCTTTTGCCCTGCTTTGGAGCTCCTTGTTATTTGCAATTTCATTCAACACAGCAACAGCCACATAAGGTACATGACCATGAGCCACAATATTGATTGTGTCAGGGTCGATTACTCCCAGGTCGGCTTCGGTTTTACCAATCTGTGGATTTCCCAGGATGATATCCTGAAGTGTAATTGTTGCAATAAGCCCCATGTAACCGGTAGCAATTGAAAGCTTCATGGCGTTAAGCAGCAGACTCACCGGATCAGTATTAATGTTTGACATTGTCATGGTCATCGCGTCTCTTAGCTCTGACAATGGCCCTCCGGGAATTATTCCGAGCTTACCCCACTTTTCCAGTCTGCCTTTTGGTGCAAGCAGTTCAACAAGCTTTAGAGGCTCATCTGTACCTTTTCTAAGCTCATAGGTTATAGCATCTGCAAGTTCAAGTGCCAATGCGTTTTTTTCCTTTTTATTGTCAAGACCGATAAGGCCTGCAATATCTCTTAATTTACCCTCTTCATGGATAGTGTAAGGAGTCTTACCCTTAGCAGTAGCCCTCAAGGTATCAATTGCCTCCTCCAACTGGTGACAGTATGCAGAGAGACCGTGACATTCAAGTCTTAGCATATTTCTTGCTGCAATGGTGTCAGCTGTTGCACCGCAGATTGCTCTAGGTGCCTTAGGTGTTATTCTGCATGGCCCGTGAGAGCACAGCTGGCAGCATACCCCTTCCATACCGAAACCGCACTGGGGCAGTTGGTCCTGGTATCTGTCAAAGGTTGTTTTAATCCCCAGTTCTTTTGCTCTTACATGCATCTCCTGAATAGATGCATGTGATGATGTGCATGTATTGCAATCTCCAATACATTGTGCCATTTTCTCATACCTCCAGTTCTAAATCTTTTTATAATTATTTGATTGTTTTTATTTTCTGGATATATGTTAACAAGTTAACAAGGGGATTGTATGTGATTGCAATCACTTTTCATATAAAGGGGTATAGAAAATGGGCAACTCTTATTTATGAAGGTGTGATAAATATCATTTCATTTTTGTTAGATAATAATTATAGTTAAGGTATTAGATATCAGTTTAAAGGGGTGAATAAATATGTTTGATGAAAATTGCAGTTGTACAGTAGAAAATCATATGATGTGTGCAGGCAGGGTTCCTATTTTTTCCTCCCTTGATAAAGATGAATTAAAACAGGTTGTTTCTTTGGTAGTACAGAAAAAATATAAAAAGGATACTATGATTGTTTCAGAGGGAGACATACCCCAGAATTTCATTATTGTCAGTAAAGGCAAGATAAAGATCTACGGGTATTCACAGGAGGGTAAGGAACAAATAATGTATATGCTGACGGATGGAGACTTCTTTGGTGCGAGAGACCTTATCCATGATAAGGAAGCCGACTATAATGCCCAGGCTATGGAGGACACCATAGTATGTGCCATTGACAAACATAAATTTCAAAAGCTGCTGCTAAGGTTTCCGGGTATAAGCATAAAAATTATGGAGGTACTCTGTGAGCGCCTTGAAAAGATGGAGTCTTTGTTTAGGAAAATAAGCCCCAAGGATGTGGATTCCAGGGTCAATATGATGCTGATTGAGCTGGCGCAAAGATACGGCAGGAAACAAGATGAGGGAACTTTGATAGAGCTTCCCATGAGCAGGGAGGATATGGCCAACTATATAGGAGTAGCAAGGGAGACGGTCAGCAGGAAGCTTACATCTCTAAAAGAAGAGGGTATTATAGAAATAATGGGCAAAAAAAGAATATTGATTCTTAACGATGATGCCTTGGAAAGCTCGATGTAGTCCTATAAAACCTATAAACCCTTAATAAAAGTCAGAGCTATATTGAACGCGATAAAGATTTTACATCGCGATTCAATTTCCTTGATCTAATATCGCGAAGACTAACTTCTTCAATATAGAGTCTTTTTCGCGATTTATATAGAAATAAATTTCCTGCCTTGACTTTTTTATTTTGATTCAAATCACATATATCTTTTTTAAAATATCTTAAAATTAAATAAATACCCCTGTAAAGGATTAAGGGAAGGAAGGGTGATACACAATGCAAGTTGGACTTATCGGTCTTGGGAAAATGGGGCTAAGCCTTGCGTTAAATATGAAGGATAAGGGACATTCTGTCATAGCCTATGATAAATCAGAAGAAAGAAATCTTACTGCAGAGCAGGCAGGAATAACAACAGTACCCTCAGTTGAGGAAATGGTACGGCAAACGGAGCAAAGAAGGATAGTGTGGCTGATGGTTCCTGCAGGAAAGCCAGTTGATGAGGCTATTGAAACCCTTGGTAGTATGGTTGATAAAAACGATGTAATCATTGATGGCGGAAATTCTCACTATAAGGACAGCATGGAAAGGTACCAGAAGCTTAAAAGCAAAGGAATTGACTTTGTAGATATAGGAACAAGCGGAGGGATCGAAGGAGCAAGGTATGGCGTGTGTACAATGGCAGGCGCTGAAAAAAGTGTTTTTGAGTTTATTGAGCCTTTATTAAAGGATATCAGTGTTAAAGATGGGTATTTTCATGCAGGAGAGAACGGCTCGGGACACTTTCTGAAAATGGTGCACAACGGTATTGAATACGGAATGCTTCAGGCGATAGGCGAAGGCTTTGAGATTTTGGAAAAAAGCCGGTTCAATTATGATTTCAGGGAAGTTGCAAAAGTCTGGAATCATGGCTCTGTAATCAGAGGATGGCTAATGGAGCTGACAGAGAAGGCTTTTGAGAAAAGTGCAAGGCTGGATGATTTAAAAGGTATTGTACATTCTTCCGGGGAAGGGCTTTGGACTGTGCAGGAAGCACTTGAACTTAAAGTACCGGCGCCGGTTATAACCGAATCCCTTATGATGAGGTTCAGATCTTTACAGGAAGATTCATTTTCGGGAAAAGTAATAGCTGCATTGAGAAATGAGTTCGGAGGCCATGCCTTCGAAAAGAAATAGACTGGTGACAGGAGGAAAAGATATGGACTGCACTAAGATTCCACCCTGTGTTTTGGTCATCTTTGGGGGTACAGGTGACCTGACCCATAGAAAGCTTATCCCTGCCCTATACAATTTAAAATATCAAAACTGGCTTCCTGAAAACTTTGCAGTTGTATCGATAGGAAGAAGAAATAAAACGGATGATGAATACAGGAAGGAAGCCTGGGATTCAGTCGGGAAGTATTCAAGATTTGAGCTAAATGAAAAAATGTGGGGAGAAATCAGCAATAATCTTTATTATAAAAAAGTTGATTTTGAAGACGGTAAGGACTATGAAGCTCTGAAGGTATTTTTAAAAGGCATTGAAAGTGATAAGGGAACAGAGGGAAATATAATATTTTATCTTGCCGTTGCTCCAGAGTTTTTTGAGACTATTATAACCAATCTTCATGAGAATGGAATGGTTAACGCTGATGGTCCTTCATGGCAGAGGGTTGTCATAGAAAAGCCTTTTGGCAGCAGCCTTAAGTCGGCAAGGGATTTAAACCGCAAAATAGCCCAGGTCTTTAATGAAAAGAACACCTTCAGGATAGATCACTATCTTGGCAAGGAAATGGTACAGAGTATAATGAATGTGCGGTTTGCCAATTCTCTGTTTGAACCTTTATGGAACAATAAGTATATAGATAATATCCAGATATCATCCTGTGAAACAATTGGAATAGAAAACAGAGGAGAATACTATGAAAAAGCAGGTGCTCTTGGGGACATGATTCAGAACCATATGCTTCAGATTCTTGCTCTTGTAGCTATGGAACCGCCTGCCGGCACAAGTGCCGAATCTATAAGGGATGAAAAGGTAAAGGTCCTTGGATCAATTAAAGAATTTACACCTGAAGTTGTTGCGGGCGACATTGTTTTCGGGCAGTATTCGGAAGGCGAAACGGAAGCCGGCACAGTTGTTGGATACCGTCAGGAGAATAAAGTGTCACCAGATTCCAAAACTGAATCTTATGCTGCAATAAAAATTCAAATAGATAACCCCAGGTGGGAGGGTGTACCTTTTTATATCAGAACCGGAAAGAGGCTTGCTGAAAAAACAACTGATATTGTGGTACAGCTAAAAATGCCTGCAAATGCTGTGAATATGGAAGAAAGTAGCGGATACGAACCAAACCTGATTGTAATCAGAATCCAGCCAAAAGAGGAGCTTTTTATCAGGTTCAATACGAAAAAGCCGGGGATTCTGGGGCAGATATGTCCTGTAAAGATGAACTACTGCCAGAAGTGCAGGACTTGCGAACTGCAGACCAATTCACCTGAAGCATATGAAAAGCTTATATATGATGTTATAAACGGTGATTCCACCCTGTTTACAAGATGGGACGAGGTAGAAAAGTCATGGAGTATTATAGAAACGATTAAAGACTCAAAAGGGAGCAAAGCACTTTCATTTCCAAATTATAAGCCAGGCACCTGGGGGCCGGATGAAGCAGATGAGCTTCTTAAGAGGGATGGCAGACACTGGTGGAACACAGTGACAAAAGGTAGCTAAGGCTTGCTGTCTTTTGTCACTTTCTCCTGATACCTGGCTTTTGAAATTAATGGGTATCCTTTTTCTTAATGGCGACTCTCCATACATCAGGACCTTGTTCAAGGTATTGCCATTCAAACTGATCGGGGAGCTCGGCCATAAATTGATAGTGCAGGGGGCGCGGGTCATGGTCGTTAATAAGCTCCATTTTTTCACCAGGATTCAAGCTGTCGAATGTTTTAAAAATCATGGGATGTTTATCTTTGGGTTCGTATTTGCGTGCGTCTATTTGCTTACTGAAGTTTTCCATTAAATTTCCTCCTTGATACAACTGCGCCGCAAGAGTTTATTGCCCTGCGCAGTAATATTAATTAGATTAGTTTACTTTTTTATCATTCCAATAAAATTGATTTAATATCCTTAGTTTTGATACTAATTAAATTCTAAATAGCAGTGTCAACTTTTTCCCCTAAAGTCTAAACTAGCTCTGCATTAGAAATATAATGATATGTTTTTTCCAGTAATTATGTGATTTTGATCACATACAAATTATATTATGTAATTTAAAATTATTTGGAAAATAACGCACAGTCCTAGAGCACCGGACTGACTGACTCAACATAAGCCCAACACACCTGCCTTAATTTGTGATATAAAATAGCAAAATGTGTGAAATTTATCACATACTTTTTGCTAAAGATTAAATACAATTTATAAAGTACTTATTTTAAAGGCAGGTGTTGCGTTAAATGAATGAAATGATTTTGAAGCTGGCGGTTGCATCAAGGGAAAAAATAGAGCTCCTTAACAAAAGCACTATCAGGTATTTCATTTTATCTATGTTAGCCGGAATATATGTAGGGTTTGGCATTATACTTATTTTTTCAATAGGTGCTCCGCTAAAAGCAGCGGGCGTACCGTGGCTAAAAGCATTAATGGGTGCTTCCTTTGCCATAGCGCTCACATTGGTGATTTTTGCCGGTTCAGAGCTTTTTACAGGAAATAATATGATCATGGCAGTAGGAAGCCTAATAAAAAAAGTAACCTGGCTTGACACATTAAAGGTTTGGACAGTCAGTTATTTTGGAAATCTAGCCGGATCACTGCTGCTGGCACTGGCAATGTCAGGCACAGGTCTTATTACAAAGGGCCCTTTAAGGGACTTTATTGTTTTGACAGCTGCCGATAAAATGAACACACCATTTGATCAGTTGTTTGTGAGAGGGATTCTTTGCAATATGCTGGTTTGTCTGGCTATTTGGACGGCGACAAAAGCCAGGGAGGATACTGCAAAGCTGATTCTAATATTCTGGTGCCTCTTTGGATTTATAGGCGCAGGCTTTGAACACAGTATAGCCAATATGACTCTTTTGGGTATGGGTCTTTTTGCGCCCCATGACGGGCAATTGGTTTCATGGTGGGGATTTTTGAACAATCTGGTACCGGTTACCCTTGGGAACATGTTGGGGGGTGGCCTGATAATAGGTGCCGGTTATTGGTTTATTACAGGCAGTATTAAAGCTGCCGATGAGTAAAATACATATATGGGGAGGTCAAAATGTCAAGAAGGTTAGGCTATTCAGACTTTGACGAAATATTAGGTGAGCTTGAAAATAACTACAGAATCTATGCACCTAAAAGCTTTCATGGGATTGGGGCATATTCTGATACAGATGTAATACGGTATGGTGAAATTAAAAGTGTATCAGAGATTGTTACCCGTCAAAAGACTCATTACTCAGTAAAGGAAATATTTTTTCCTATAACCCAGACCCTTTTTTACTACTTTGATGATGAAACCAGGGCACCAAAGCTGGATGATAAGGGGATAATCATCTTTTTGAGGCCTTGCGATATCAATGCAGTCAATTCCCTTGATAAAGTGTTTTTAGAGAACGGAAATATCAAGGATGTGTATTATGAAGGACTTCGCAGCAAGATCAAAGTATTTATGTTAGAGTGCAGGGAAGGGTTTGACAATTGCTTTTGTGCTTCGATGAACGCCAATAAAACCGGGGATTATGATGCTGCTTTCCGGTTTGGTGAAAATGAAGTTCTCTGTGAGATAAAAAATGATGATTTTATTCCCCTGTTCCAAAATAAAGGCGTGGAAATTGAATTTACACCGGAGTTTGTAGAAAGAGACTATGCTAAGGTAAGTTTACCGCAGATCGAGAAAATTACTACAGATATGTTCGATGACAGTATGTGGTCAGAGTATTCAAAACGCTGTATAGCGTGCGGGCGGTGTAATTTTGTTTGCCCCACCTGCTCCTGCTGGACAATGCAGGATATCCAGTATGAAGGAAGTCAAAGCGCGGGAGAGCGAAGACGGGTATGGGCAAGCTGTCATGTAGACAGGTATTCGGATATGGCCGGAGGCCATTCTTTCAGGCGCAGCAGTGGTGAGCGCATGCGGTTTAAGGTTTTCCACAAGATATATGACTTTAAAAAGCGGTTTGGATTCAATATGTGCACAGGCTGTGGAAGATGTGACGATATCTGCCCGGAGTACATCTCCTACCGGAATGCTGTCAATAGAGTTACAAAACTTACGGAGGAGGTGCAGCATGATGGAAAATAACCCGTACATATCAAAAAAATATAGAATTCTCGAAATAATTCCTCAGACGGATATTGACTATACTTACAGGATTGAGTTTGATAAGCCTTTGCTGCCGGGCCAGTTTTTACAGGTATCCATACCTAAGGTTGGAGAATGTCCCATATCTGTAAGTGATTTTGGCTGTGGATACGTGGATATGACAATACGCCATGTAGGAAAAGTGACAAATACCATAAAAGAGCTTAATAAAGGAGATTGGATTTTTTTAAGGGGACCCTATGGCAATGGCTTTAATATGGACAATTATAGGGGAAAGCATTTGGTAATCGCAGCAGGGGGTACCGGCCTTGCACCTGTGAAGAAAATTATCAATCACTTTCATAAAAATCCTTGTGAAGTAAAAAGAATGGATGTGCTAATAGGCTTTAAAACGCCTAAAGACATTTTATTTAAGGATGAAGTCAATGAATGGATAAGTAATGAAAAGATCAACACTGTCCTCACAGTGGATAGAAATGATGAGAGCTGGGCCTGCAATACCGGTTTTATTACAGATTTTGTTTGTAATGTCAAGATAGATGATACCAATAATGCTGAGGTAATTATTGTTGGACCTCCGGTAATGATGAGCTGTACAGCCAGAGAGTTTTTAAAGCTTGGCATAAAAGAAGAGAATATCTGGGTTTCCTTTGAAAGAAATATGAGCTGCGGACTTGGAAAGTGCGGTCACTGTAAGGTTGATGAGACCTATGTTTGTCTGGAAGGGCCGGTTTTTAAGTATAATGCAGCAAAAAAGTTGATCGACTGATATGGAGGGTGTCTATGTCTATAAATACAAAGCTAATTAAGAAAAATGCTTACCGTGTAACTAAAAAGAGGGGTAAAACCGCATTGAGGATAAGAGTGCCCGGTGGGCATCTTGATGTCCGGTTCCTTGATACTATAAAAGAAATTGCAGACAAGTACGGAAACGGCACTATACATATTACTATCCGGCAAGGGTTTGAAATTCCGGAAATTGATTTTGGCAGGATGCACGAGATTAACGAGCTGATTGCTCCATTGATAAAGGGGTTGGAGCTTGATATTGGTGTAGATATAAGGAAGCCGGAAGAAGGTTATCCATCTGCGGGTACAAGAAATATATCAGCTTGTATTGGAAACAGGGTATGTCCATTTGCCAATTATGACACTACTGCGTTTGCTTATAAGATAGAAAAAGCAGTGTTCCCCAATGATTATCATGTAAAAATTGCTTTAACAGGATGTCCAAATGACTGCATCAAGGCACACCTGCAGGACTTTGGCATTATAGGTCAGGTGGACCGCCGGTATGATGAGTACAGGTGCGTCGGGTGCCAGGCATGTGTGGACAACTGCAGGAGAAGGGTCACAGGAGCCCTGTCCATGGTCAATTACAAGGTAAAACTTAATAAGGATCTTTGTATAGGATGTGGGGAGTGCATCATGAAATGCCCCACAGGAGCATGGTATAGGAACCCTGAAAAATACTACAGACTGATTGTTATGGGAAGAACAGGCAAGAAGAATCCCCGTCTTGCACAGACATTCCTTGAGTGGGTTGATGAAGAAACCATTCTAAAGATTTTAAAAAACACCTATGAATATATCGATAAATTCATTGATAAAAACGATCCAAGCGGGAAGGAGCATGTGGGATATATCTTTGACAGAACGGGTTATCAGGTATTCAGGGAATACGTACTAAAAGATGTAAACCTTGGGCCTATGGCAAAAGTGGCCGATCATATCGGGTTTAGCGGGTATTCGTACAGCAGGAATTCATTGATGAAATAGGCGGTTCATACACAAAGTGTAAGCGCATAAAGTATATTTATTTTGAGAAACATAAAAGGAAGCTTGAATTACTCATAACATGAATCCATACATTAGGAGAAATCATATTATGTATGATGTAATTATAATAGGTGGAGGCCCTGCAGGCTTCAGTGCGGCTCTTTATACGGCAAGGGCCAAGCTGGAAACCCTGTTAATCGAAAGGGCCTTTTCCGGTGGACAAATGGCTACGACTAACGAGATGGAAAATTATCCGGGTTTTGAGGACCCTATTAGTGGGCCTGACCTTGCCCAACATATGGAAAATCAGGCAAAGAGATTTGGGACAAAAGTTATTAATGAGGATGTAATTGATTTAACATTAAATCAGATAATAAAAACTGTTAAAACTAAAGCAGGCATATACCAGTCTAAAGTAGTGATATTATGCATGGGAGCATCTCCAAAAGAGCTGGGCCTTCCCAATGAGAGGCAGCTTAGGGGATACGGTGTATCATATTGTGCTACATGTGACGGGGCCTTTTATAAGGGTATGGATGTTGCTGTCATAGGCGGGGGAGATACTGCAGCAGAGGATGCACTGTTTCTGACAAGGTTCTGCAATAAGGTGTATCTTGTTCACCGCAGGGATAAAATGAGAGCAACTAAAGTAATACAGGATTCTGTTCTAAATAATAAAAAAATCGAGATAGTGTGGAATTCGGTGGTAGAAGAGATCATTGGTGATGCACAAGTCTCGGGTATAAGAATAATGAATGTAAAAACCAAGGAGCCTTCGAAAATAGAAGTAAGCGGACTGTTTGTTGCTATAGGTAATGTACCAAATACCGAGTTGGCACAAGATAAGGTTGAACTAAGCGAATCGGGATATGTAGTTACTGATGAAAATATGCAAACAAACATCTTTGGTGTGTTTGCAGCCGGGGATATCAGGGAGAAGACACTAAGGCAGGTGATAACGGCAGCTTCTGATGGAGCTATTGCTGCCCATATGGCTGAAAGGTATATTAGCGATAACAGTTGGTAGATTACAAGGGCATGGCCTTTGAGCATTGTTTGGACTACCTGTGGCATTACTGCCTCTTTTCAACTATAACCCGCCAAACATCGGGACCCTGTTCTATATATTGCCAGGCATATTGATTCGGAAAATCCGCAGAGAACTTGTACTCTAACAACGGTCTTAGGTCATGATCATTAATTAATTCTATTTTTTCATTGTTGCTGATGCCTTGAAAAGCACTATAGACAGTAGGATATCTGTCTTTTGGCGGGATGACTCTTATATCTATTTGTAATTTTATATCAGACACCGTTCATTCCTCCTATCAAAAGCTCTTGTTTATAATTAGCTTTTGCTGCATTTAATTTTTTATTCGCACTAACATGGGTAAATATAAGAGATATGAAATTGTAAGGTGCTTGTTATTTACTAATTGTGGATATGCTATTTTAAAAGAATAGTGGTATATTAATATTTAAATAATGATTATTAAAGGGAATGGTTATGTATGAGTAAGCATGAATGCAGCTGCGAACATTGCCAACATCAGCTTTGTGCCCGCAGAGTGCCTATTTTCTCCACCCTTGACGACCAGGAATTAAAACGGATTGTCAGCCTGATTATAAGAAGGCAGTATGCCAAAGGGGAGTTAATAATACTTGAAGGCTCAAGTCTAGAAGGTCTTATCATTATTAATAAAGGGCAGGTTAAGGCTTTTCGGGACACTCTTGAAGGCAGGGAGCAGATACTATATATCTTTTCAGAGGGCGATTTTTTTGGAGAAAAGAACCTGCTGCGAAATCAAAAAGCAACATACAATGTAGAAGCACTTGAAGCAACTAATATATGCATGATTAAGAAAAGTGATTTCCAGAAGCTGTTGCGGGAATATCCGGACATCGGGATCAAGATAATGGAAGAGCTCTGCAGCCGGTTGGAACGGTTGGAAAATACAATTGAAAGCATGGGTGCCAAAAACGTGGAAGCAAGGGTTAGTTCAGTACTTCTGGAGTTTGCAAGAAAATATGGAAAAGAACACAGGAAAGGACTTCTAATAGAACTTCCGTTAAGCCGTGAAGGTATAGCAAGTTATATCGGGCTTGCCAGAGAGACTGTAAGCCGGAAGATGAGCCTTTTACAGGATGAAGGCATTATTGAAATGATAGGAAACAAGAAGGTTATTATAACTGATAAAGAGGCGCTTGAAAAGTCAATTGAGTAGATAAACGAAGCCAGGGAATCAAAACTCCGGCTTTTTTTTTATAGAATTATGAGTAGAGTCACAGTTTTATTTTTGTATCCGGTGTATTATTTAATCAAGGTTAAACAACACATAAGAAGAAAAAAGGAGGGTATAACTATGAATACTATAAAAATTGCTGATAATACATTCTGGGTAGGAAAGGTTGACGATAGGAGAGTACCTTTCCATCGTTTGATACTTGAAAGGGGAACAACATATAACAGTTATCTTTTGATGACAGAGAAGCCTACAGTGATTGATACGGTTGATATTGCCTTTGGAAAAGAATATGTTGACAATCTTAGCCGCGTTATTGATCCTGAAATGATTGAATATATAGTTATAAACCATGTAGAACCTGATCATGCAGGGGCACTTCCTGCTTTGGCAGCTAAAGCAAGGAATGCAAGGATTGTAACAACAGAGCTTGGCAGCAGTCTTTTAAAGGATATGTTCAACCTCCATAACAGAGAATATGTCGTGATAAGGGACGGCGATACTCTTGATATCGGAGGAAAGACATTGAAATTCTTTGAGACGCCTTATTTGCACACGGAGGAAACAATGATTACCTATGCGGTGGAAGATAAGATATTATTCCCTTGTGATTTATTCAGCACGCATATAGCAAATAATGAACTTTTTAATAATCTTGCAAAAGGTGAGTATATTGAAGATTTCAAAGTGTATTACAAGCTTATTATGGGGCCCCACAGGCCGTATGTACGTAGGATGCTGGATAGAATCAAGGATCTGGATATTGATATGATTGCCCCGTCACACGGGTATGTTTTGCGTGAGGCTGCTAAGGACTTTATCGCTATGTATGATGAAATGAGCACTCTGGATAAAACAAAACAAAAGAAAGTGACTATTGTATTTTCCAGCATGACAGGAAATACTACAAAGATTGCTCAAAGGCTGGCAAGAGGGCTTGAAGAAACAGGGGTTGAGACTTCTGTGTTCAATTTGAGAAATGCGGAACTAAGCAAGGTCCTGGCAAGAATTGAGGAATCGGATGGGGTTCTTATAGGCAGCTCCACAAGATATGCAGACATGGTAGGGAATGTGGAAGAGCTCCTAAAGTCATTGGAAGATACAAACACCAAAGGGAAATTTGCAGCAGCTTTTGGCTCGTACGGCTGGAGTGGGGAAGCCATAATGCATATCGAGGATTATCTCGGCAAAAGTGGGTTTACCCTAATAAACCAGAGGTATCTAGTTGGAAATACCGGGGTGGATACTCCCATATTTCCGCTTCGGGTAAAGTTTGCTCACGGTGAAGGACTGGACACTGCACAAGAGGCAGGCATGATATTTGGAGAACAGGTTTTAACTCACTAATAATTTTTGCACAATATGAAAAACATAAATACAAAGTAAAAAGTAAAAATGGAGGTATAAACATGAGTGAATTTAATGTATCCCAAACAGTAGGAGATATCGTATCAATAATGCCAAAAGCAAGTGAAGTTTTTAGAAAATACAATATTGACTTCTGCTGCGGAGGGAACAGACCTTTAAAAGAGGCTATCAGTGAGCAGAAACTAAATGAACAGGAAATATTGGAAAAGCTTGATGAGGCCTATGAGGAAACAAGGAAGTTTACAGATAGTGTTGACTTTAGAAAAATGTCTCCAAGTGAACTTATTGACTATATTGAAAGTACCCATCATGTCTTTGTAAAAGGAATCCTGCCGGAGATTAGTGAGCTTACAACAAAGATACTAAGGGTCCATGGGCCTACTCACAGCGAACTTTTCAAGGTTCACAAGCTGTTCCACAACCTTAAGACAGAGCTGGAGCAGCACCTTATCAAGGAAGAGGAAATTTTGTTCCCTATGATAAAGCAGTATGACAGTGAACCTTCAAGGGAACTGCTTGACAGAATCAACAAGGTAATGAAGGAAACGGAAGATGAGCATGAGACCGCCGGCGGTGTCCTAAAGGAACTTAGAAAAATAACAGAGGAATATAAAGTGCCGGAGGATGTCTGCAGTACCTTCTGCACGACTTATCAAAAGCTCCAGGAGCTTGAGTCTGATTTGTTCCAGCATATTCACCTTGAGAACAATATCCTGTTTAAAGGGCTTGGTATTGATATCAATAACATAAAAATGTAGCCTCATTACTTCATAAATCAAATAAATCAAAAAGCAGGTGATATACATGGGCAAAGTTATAGACCTGTCAAAGACAGTGCATGACTTGTGCAAGGAGAACCCTGAAGTGGTGGATGTTATGAGAGAGCTGGGCTTTGAAAGCATTACAAATCCTGCAATGCTCAATACTGCAGGACGTTTTATGACAATCCCCAAAGGTGCTGTAATGAAAGGCATAGATTTGGAAAAGATAAAAGGAGAATTTGTTAAGAGGGGATATGACATAAAGGAATAGGGAGGAAGCCTTATGAGTGAATATATTAATAACCGTGAGTACAGGCAAAAGGTATTAAAGGAGCTTATTACAGAACTCCACAGCGGCAAAAGCGTCGATGAAGTTAAGCCCAGATTCGAAAAGCTTATTGAAGGAATTTCCGCTACCGAAATATCAGAGATGGAGCAGGCACTTATAATGGACGGTATGCCTGTCGAAGAGATACAAAGGCTTTGCGATGTGCATGCAGCTGTTTTTAAAGGCTCTATAGAAGAAATTCACCGGCCGCAAAAGCAGGAGGAAATACCGGGGCATCCTGTTCACACCTTCAGGCTTGAGAACAGAGAGCTGGAGAAGCTGGTAAACGAAAGAATAATGCCGCATATCGAGAGCTTTAAGACTTCCGGCAGTAAGGAAGAAATTAATAACCTTATAAAGGATTTTGATGCTCTTTGGGAGATTGACAGGCATTATTCCAGGAAGGAAAATCTGCTGTTTCCTTACATGGAGAAGTATGGCATAACAGCTCCGCCAAAGGTAATGTGGGGTGTGGATGACGAAATAAGGGATGCTATCAAGGAAACGCGAAAGCTTCTGGCAAGCTATACAGGAGATAGGGAAGCAGTCGTCCAAAAGGCTAAAGATGCGGCAAATAGAGTAATTGAGATGATCTTCAAGGAAGAAAACATTCTATTTCCCATGGTTCTGGAAACCCTGGTTGAGGATGAATGGGTAAAGATTGCGGAAGAAAGCGGGGAAATCGGGTACACCCTAATAGAACCCAAAGGAAAATGGAAGCCTGTTAGGGTAAATGTGGAAGAAAAGGCACAAGATAATGGAGAGCAGCCTTGTAATAACGGGTATGTAAAATTTGATGCAGGCATTCTGCTGCCTGAAGAGATAAATGCCATGTTTAACACCTTGCCTGTAGATATAACCTTTGTAGATAAGGAAGGAGCAGTCAAATATTTCTCGCAAGGAAAAGAGCGGATATTTGCTCGTCCCAAGACCATTATCGGCAGGAAGGTGCAAAATTGCCACCCGCCAGCCAGTGTGCATATTGTGGAAAAGATGATAGAGGATTTTAGATCCGGAAAGAAAGATCATGAGGATTTTTGGATCAGGATGGGCGATAAATATGTGTACATCCGTTACTTTGCTGTAAGGAGCGAAGGTGGCGAATACCTGGGTACAATGGAGGTAACACAAAATATCAAGCCTATACAGGATATTGAAGGAGAGAAAAGACTGGCATCTTTATAGAATACGGAAGAAATAGGGGAATTATTATTAAAATAGTAAGTAACTATGGGAGGCTTAAAGCATGAGTTTATTTTTAGGGAAAATACATTACTGGCTGTACAATAAAATTCTGTGGTTTGAGAGAATTGAGGAAGATTTAATACAGTGGGCCAAAACAGAGGAGCTTCCGGTAGAGGAGTGGAAGAAGCAGGGTATCCAAAAATATGGGTCACCTACGGGAGGAAGACCTCTGGAAGAGATCATAGACACATCCAATATTCACGGTTGGCTCCAGGCACAGATTGAGAGTGCAGAGTTAAGACAGGCTGCTCTGGTAACGGCAATATTGAAAGAGAATCCCGGTTTTAAGGAAAGCCTCACAGAGATATTTAAAAAGCAGGGAGAAGCAGCAGCCCGCGAGTATGATAATATTCCGGATACCCCGGAAGATGTATACAGTGCTCTGAATGATTTTATTCTGGAGGGAATGCCCTGTGACAGGGTAAACGAGGTGGTTTCCAGTGATGATAAGGAATTCGTCTGGCAAACAACAGAATGTCTGCACAAGCCTTATTGGGACCAGGTAAGAGGAGATGTGGGGAACTTTTATGACTTAAGGGAAGCCTGGGTTAAAGCTTTTGTAGAGACCATGAATCCTCAATTCAGCTATGAAAAGTCAGCAGACGGTATGCACAGTATTGCTGTAAGATAGGGAAGGTGTGCTATGGATTTAAAAGAAAGAATATATAAGGCACTGGAAAATGTGAATGACCCCGAAATACACAAAAGTTTGGTTGAGCTTGAGATGGTCGGGGACATAATTATAGAAGGAACGAAGGTAATAGTAAATGTTACACTTACTACAGCAGGCTGTCCTCTTAAATCAACTATAAGAAACGATGTCATAAAAGAAGTAATGAAAGTTGATGGGGTAGAGGAAGTTGATGTGGTATTTGGGGAAATGTCCAAAGAGCAGAAGGAGAAGCTTATACAAAAACTTCGCGGCAGGAAGGATAAGCTGGAGACTTTTAAGGATGTAAGGGTAATAGCTATCGGCAGCGGAAAAGGCGGAGTGGGTAAATCAACCGTCACAGCTAATCTTGCTGTCATGATGGCCAGGCTGGGTGCCAGAGTCGGACTTATAGATGCCGATATACTGGGTTACAGCATATCTAAAATTATGGGCATAAGCTATTCCAAGCCAATGGTTATGGAGGGTGGACTTTTATTACCCATACAGAAAGAAGGGGTTAAGGTAATATCTATGGGAAACCTTGTGGAGAAGGATGATGCGTTTATTTTGAGAGGGCCTATGCTTGGAAGAGTACTTAATCAATTCCTCTATGACGTTTATTGGGGGGATCTTGATTACCTGCTGATTGATCTTCCGCCGGGAACGGGAGATGTTCCCCTAACCCTTATGCAGATGCTTGAGAAGGTTGAAATTGTTATTGTAACAACACCACAGGTAACAGCAGCAGGGGTAGCAAAAAGGCTGGGCCTTATGGCATCCAAAACAAACACAAGGGTTATTGGAGTTATAGAAAACATGTCCTATTTTATCTGTGACAATTGTGGAGAAAGGCACTATATCTTTGGTAAGGGAGAGGGACGAAAGCTTAGTGAGGAGTTAAACGTAGGGCTTATGGGGGAGATTCCTCTTATTGGCCAAACCGGTGAGCAGGGTGACAGGGACGTAACTATGGTCGGAAATAATGACTCACAATTAGGTATGATATATAGAGATATTGCTCAAAAAATTATGACTTTGATTAATTAAATGCACATAGCAGGTATATCATATAAAAGAGTGACATGTAAAAATGCCACTCCTTTATAAGTTAATACTCATATTGGCATCCCTTTTCTTAACTACTCTTTGAATATTTCGAGGTGTCTTTGATATCTCTTGGGAATACTTATTTCAGGATTGAACTGAAGTTCAGTCAAGACCCTTGTTATTATTGCAATGCCATCGTTGTAGAATGTTTTAATTCTATTTTCTCGATTTTGAATGTTCTTATATCCCTGCGGTATAACAAAAGTCCAATCTGCACCGGAGTTTGTAGCAATTATGCGAAAGAAATCATCCAGACTGTTTTCATCCCATCCTGCACTTTTTAATAATAAAAGATGCTCCCCATAAAAATCTATATTCCCGATAATAACGGTATTACCCTCATGGGATATAAGTATTAATAAAGGATCGTCAACCATTCGAGACTCTGTTATTGTTTTCTCATCAGGCATATACTTAATATTCATAAATCCATTTCCTCCTATGAGCTCAAAGTTGCCTCATTTTTATAATACAATAGTGCCACAAATCATATGCCTGGTCAATAATGGAACTTTGTTTATGGCTTGTATTTGGATAGTATATTTCCTTTTGGTGTAACTTCTTGTATATGATCCAGTTATTCCAAGAACTTAAGTTTCAAGGCTAAGAGAATGTAAACTTGCTCCGGGCCGAATCAAACTCGCTGCGCTCAAACAAAGATTCGGCTTGTCCTTCGCTTCGTCAACATTCTCTAAAGCCTTTACACAATGTTCTTTCCATAACTTGGGTCATAAAAAAATATGCACCTTTTTGTCAACCCTGCCTTATTAATCGTAATCATACGACTACATTATACCATAAGTATAAAATAAAACCAGTTTTCGTTTGTTGTTACATCTAACCTGATTGTTATATGGGAAAATGTGCTATAATAGTTCTACAGCATGTTTGACATTTTTTAGCTTTACAAAGGGGGGACTATTTATGGGAAGAAAGTTAATTGTTGTACTATGTATATTAGGTATAATAGTTATATTTCTGGCCGTATTTATATTGATAATAGTTATTGCTGATACTCCTAAATTACCTTCTGGAGAAAATATAACAAATGCTATTTTATATAATAATTATACAAAGCAGAAAGTAATCATAAATGATGAGGATGCAAAGATTTTATTTTCAAAACTAGAGGAAAATATAAGATTAACTAACAGGATCAAATTACACTTTCATAATGTAATTACCTTTGAAGATAAAGACAAGAATAAAATATTAGAACTATATGCAGGGGCTCCATACTTTTTTAAGAATGAATACCAAGTTTATTTTAATGGGAAAACATATCGGGTTTCTAAGGACTTTTATGATATTTTTAAAGAATTATCAAATAAGTATTATTTTAATTACAGAGATGTTATAGGAGAAAAAGGTTATATGTACTTTTAAAATTTGTGAGAGG
>JBMOLK010000219.1:0-7623 GCA_049325575.1 Bacillota bacterium
TGCTTCTTTTTGCTCCTCTGTGTACGTATTTTGTAATCTTTTCCCTCTGGTAGACATAATTATCTCTCCCCTCTGTACGAGATTATCATATTTTATCTCACACGACAACTATCCTAACACAGGGGGTCATGAAGAAGCAGATGCTGCAATTGTTTTTATGGAGTCTCCAATTTCTGTTGGCTATAGCCCTGAAGACTATAAAAATGGTGGGAATGGATATGTACCGATAAGCTTGCAGTATTGTCCCTACACATCTATTTCGGGTAGAAAAGTAAGCATAGCTGGCGGAGATCTCTTAGAGTCATTTACCAATCGAAGCTATATAGGAAAATCCAATACCACAGCTAACGAACAGGATCTGGATAACGTTATTGCTATCAAGAAAGTAATGAAGGATAAGCCTGTAATTGCATCTATAAATATGAAAAACCCAACCGCCTATTGTTGAAATTCAGTGTCCGTTAATTTGCTCATTAGCCCTATCCGGGTGCCGTTCCGGATAAGGGTATTTAGTTATAAGCTAAATTCGTCTTAAATTATCTGCCTCACTATATTATCATCTATCAGTCTTGCCTGCACTTGTGCCGCATGGCCACACAACAAGTTTGCAAACATCTATTCAAGTTACAACCTGTTTTATATGCAATAGTCTAACATTAAATGGAAATTATAGTTGGTATTAGAAAAGAAGAAAAGTTATTAGATATGATTAATCTTAGTAAAGAACTTTATTTTCTGAGTACAGGTATTACAGGCATCTAATATCTTATGCAAGATTAACACAAGAGGATTACTGTTTAAATACAGTGATCCTTTTCTGTTTTACTAAATCTCCTGCAATGACTTGTATGGATAAGTAAGAGGCAGAAATATAACTAAATTAAATTATACTCTAATCAAAGTAAATTAAATTCATCCATATACAACTATGTATTGACATTATATGTTTTAGAGAATAGAATTATAGTGGAAAAATAAAAGATTTTATTGTTTTATAAATTAATATAATAAAGCTAATAAAAGGCATAAATTTAAGAGGAGGTCATTATGTCAGATTTCAAAATTGCAGATTTGAATTTATGGGAATGGGGAAGAAAAGAAATTGAAATAGCAGAAAAAGAAATGCCCGGACTTATGGCTATCAGGGAAAAATATGCTAAGGAGCAGCCATTGAAAGGCGTAAGGATTTCTGGTTCACTGCATATGACTATACAAACGGCAGTTCTCATTGAAACTCTTGTTGCTCTTGGAGCTAATGTGAGATGGGCTAGTTGTAATATATTTTCAACTCAGGATCATGCAGCGGCTGCAATAGCAAAAGCGGGTGTTCCAGTATTTGCATGGAAGGGTGAAACTCTTGAAGAATACTGGTGGTGTACCGAACAAATGCTTACATTCCCAGGAGGGCTTGGACCACAACTTATTGTTGATGATGGTGGGGACGCAACTCTACTCATACACAGAGGATATAAAGCAGAAAAAGACACAACAATACTGGATGAACCTACAGATAACGAAGAACTTAAGATTATAAATAAACTGCTTAAGGAAAGTCTCAAAAAGGATAATCAAAGATGGCACAATGTAGTAAAAGAATGGAAAGGTGTTTCGGAAGAAACTACAACAGGGGTTCATCGGCTTTATCAAATGATGGAAAGAGGAGAACTTCTTGTTCCTGCCATTAACGTTAATGATTCTGTTACCAAGTCAAAATTTGATAATCTTTATGGGTGCAGAGAGTCATTAGTTGATGGGATAAAAAGAGCAACTGATGTAATGATAGCCGGAAAAGTTGCCGTTGTGTGTGGCTATGGTGATGTGGGTAAAGGTTCTGCACAATCATTACAAGGTCTTGGAGCAAGAGTAATCGTAACTGAAATCGATCCGATTTGTGCGCTGCAGGCTGCCATGGCAGGTTATGAAGTTAAAACTGTTGAAGACACTCTTGGTATTGGTGATATTTATGTGACAACAACAGGTAACAGAGATATTATTACTATTGAGCATATGAAAAGAATGAAAGATCAGGCTATTGTCTGTAATATAGGTCATTTTGACAATGAAATTCAAATGGCTAAACTTAATAGCTATAAAGGTATTAAAAAAGTTAACATCAAGCCACAGGTAGATAAGTATATTTTCCCGGAAGGACATGAAATATTTATTCTAGCTGAGGGAAGACTTGTTAATCTTGGTTGTGCTACAGGTCATCCATCATTTGTAATGTCTAACAGTTTCTCAAACCAGACACTTGCACAAATTGATCTGTGGAAAAATAGAGATAAGTATGAGCCTAAAGTTTATATTTTACCTAAAAAGCTGGATGAAGAGGTTGCCAGACTACACCTTGAAAAAATCGGTGCCAAGCTGACCAAGCTTACACAAGAACAGGCTGATTACCTTGGGGTTGCTATTGAAGGCCCATATAAACCTGATTATTATAAATATTAGTTTTATTGAGATAGAATTATGATAGTTATTTACATTACTCATATGAGGATTTGAGGCTGCTTTACAGAGAGCAGCCTTTTTCATTTTGTCTATGCCACTTGTGGGCAATGTTGGTAGCGAGAAGTCAATTACACAACCCTACTGATTATTATATTAATAAACACAATATTATATAAACTTACATATATTTAAGTAAGTAGAAAATATCTGGTTGATTATAATTCTTCATTTTCTATTTGGACAGGGGTGGCGACGCATGGAAAAGGGGGCCTTGATAGGTAAAGGTATGACAGCTGAAGTATTTGAATGGGGAAAAGATAGAGTTCTAAAGCTATACTTTGGCATATTTAGTAAGAGTTGGATAGAATACGAAGCCAAAATTGGAAAAGCAGTACATGAAGCAGGGGTACCTTCACCGGCCGTATTTGAAATGGTTGATGTGGATGGTCGAAAAGGAATCATATTCGAAAGAATTTTTGGTAAAACCATGTTAAGACATATCCAGACAGAACCCTGGAAGTTATACTATTTTGCCCAACGATTGGCAGGATTGCAGTTTAAAATTCATCAATGCTCAGCTATGAATCTACCTTCTCAAAAAGAAAGGTTTGAGGTCATAATTAAAAGCTCATCTAAAGTACTTGGAGATAAGGAAAAAAGAATACTCAATTATATCGAAAGTTTACCTGACGGCGGCAGTGTTTGCCATGGTGATTTTCATTTTAATAATATTATAGTTTCCGGCAATGAATTAGTGCCTATCGATTGGACGAACGCATACAAGGGGAACCCTTTGGGCGATGTTGCCAGGACTTGCCTCATGATGATTTCACCTTCAAACCCTGCTGGAACTACTGATATTATGGCAATGTTGTCCGAATACACAAAATGGTTAACATACTGGGCTTATTTAAACGAGTATATGAGACTTTCAAAGGTTAGTTTTGAAGATATTGATGCATGGATACTTCCTGTGGCGGCTGCTAAGATTAGAGATAAGATACCTGGAGAAGAAAAGTGGTTAATGGATATAATTAGTAATCGTTTAGATAGTTTTGAGGTATGATTTAAAAAATCATATAATTAACATAACTATGTATATGTAACACATGCGTTAGTAGCTCCATAATATAATATAACATAACGAGATACAGCATTAATACAATCATAAAATTATGTAAACTCTATATTGTAATATTGTTTGCATTTTATAAAATTTAATTTTATGGAGCGAGTGATATGAGAGTAGAATTTGAATTTGGTGACAGTAAAGTTAGAATTTCTTATGAAGGTAAATTAGAAGACTATTACAGCATGGATAATCCATTATGGAAGATGGCTTTCCAATCTAATTTAAACCCGTTTGACGAATCCATATTTTCAAAATCCAATATGGAACATTTTAATAAGGCATACGAAAAACTGACAACCGACGTAATGAATTATTATAAAAACGTGAACAAGGTATATGAAGAATACCTGAAAATGAAAAAGTCGGGCAGTGAGAATACCCCGAATAATAAAAATGCTATATATGCTAACGGGCATGATATATACAATTATGTTGCACGATATGGCCTAGCCAACTACCAGATTCAAGCCGTTATAAGGCTAGACGGAAATTTGGACTTCGAAAAGTTATCAAGGGCAGTAAGATTATCGGTGGTTTCGCAGCCTGTTTTCGGATGCCGGTTTATTGAGAATGAACCACCGTATTGGAGACTTATGGATAACATTGATGAAACCATGTTTTGCTCCTTTGAAGAAACCGATAATTTAGATGAAGCTGTTCAAAGTTTTTTAGAAAGTCCTTTAGATATGGATAGGGATCCAATGGTTAAAGTAAGACTCATACGCTCCGGATCATATGATACTTTGTGTATAAAGGTAAATCACGCCTGCTGTGATGGAGCTGGAACAAAGGAGTATGTGCAGCTTCTTTCAGAAATCTATTCCACCATTGATCAAAAGTATGAAATCTTTATACCGGAACCGGCTAAACGCACAAGGAAGGATCAGGACAGGTTGTTCAGTATACTGGGTATAAAGGACCCGGAAGCACAATGGATTCCTGGTTCTGAAATTACAAATGCTACATGGCCGTTCCCATGGAAGCAGGTTCAGGCTGATACCTCCCGTATGGTAGTTTGCAGGCTTAGCCAGGAACAATTGGAGGAAATTAAGCGTTACTCAAAAGCTAAAGGAGCTACAATTAACGACCTTATTCTTACAGCATATTATCGGGCAATGCCTGAAATGGGTCAGCCTGTCTATGGTGAACCTATGGATATCTCTGTAACAGTTGACTTGAGGCGCTATCTTCCAGACCGAAAGACCGAAGCAATAAGGAATTTTTCAGGTTCGGAAGTTACAAGGATTGCTTTAATGCCTGATGAACCCTTTAATGAAACCTTTAATGAAACCTTATCAAGGGTATCATCTATGATGAATGAAATAAAAAGCGGACGTCCCGGATTACAAAGTGCCATTGGGCTGGAAAGGATTGAAAAGATATCATTGAGTGAGACATTGGCTTACTATAAAATGGTGTCACAGTGGCCGTATTATTGCTGTGATAAATGCGCACCGGTATTATCAAATTTGGGGACTATTACTAATTCTATAATAAAATTTGGTAATATAACTGTGACGGACGCTTACATTGTTCCCCCTGTTGTGCGGGCACCGGGATTGCTACTGATGGTGAGTACTTATAACGGCAGTATGACATTGGCAGCAGGTTATAATGAAGGTTCAATACCCGGAGAAGATATAGAGAGGCTGCTCAATAGAATTAAGAATGAACTTGTAGAAGGGTGTAAGCTGTAGAATATAAAAGTAGCCAATTGATTCTTAAGAATCAATTGGCTACTTTTATATATTAATGAGCTAAATACCCACCATCCACAATCATAGATGTACCGGTGATAAAATTGGAAGCATCACTTAGTAAGAAGGCAGTTGAATAAGCAACATCATCAGGTTTTCCAACTCCTAAGATCTGTCTTTTCTTAAGATCAGCTTCAAACTGATTATTATTGACAAGTCCCTTCAGCCCTTCATATATCTGTGTTTCTATCAAACTTGGCGCAATAGCGTTAACTCTTATCTTCTTAGGCGCAAGATCGAGGGCCATGGACCTGACAGCGCTTTCTAAAGCCCCTTTACTTGCACAGTATGCAGTAAGGCCTCTTGCACCCACTTTGCTTGATATAGAGGATATGGCAACGATGCTGCCGCCATTATCGTTATACTTCCTTTTTGAGAAATGTTTTACAAGCTCAACAAAGGAAAAAAAGTTGACTGACATAATATTTTCTAAATCCCTCAATTTCAAGTGTTGAAGAGGGGTGGTAAGGGATATTCCAGCTGAATGCACCAACCCGTTGAGCTTACGTCCGTCTCTACAGACGTTTTCTATCAAACCCTCAATGCCTTCCAAATTATTTAAGTCCATAAGGTGATAAGAGTGGTTGCCGGGTTCCAATTCGTTGAATACTTCCTTGAGCCGCTCTTCGCTTCTTGCCACCATGATAACGTTAGCACCTAATTTACTTAAAAATATGGCAATTCCTTTTCCTATACCCGAGGAAGCCCCGGTTACCATAATGTTTTTGTTGCTTAAGTCCATGGGATTTATCATTGTTCTTCAGCCTCCAGTAAAGTAGTCATTAGTATATATCATTGGAAGACAAACCGATCTATCTATTTCAAGATAAATTCCGCCCCAGGATAAGCCCACGCCAAACCCGCACAGCAATAGTTTTATAGGTTCATTTGACTCTTCATCACCCAAAGCATCAACCAGGGTCAGAGGAATAGACTCCCCGCTTGTATTTCCGTATCTGTCAATAGATACAGGAACTTTTTCCATGGGTATTCCCAGCTTCTTTGCCAATTGCTTTAGAATAAATAGGTTGGCCTGATGAAATACATACATATCTACATTATCTTTATCAATATTGTATTGAGACATAAAGCTTTTAATAGTTCGAGGGACATCGGTAATTGTGAAGGAGAAAACCTCTGAGCCGCTCATAGTCAATTCGCAATCTGAAGCTTTAGTATTTGTTTTAGCTCTGCTTCTTGCATGGCCGGCAGGGACAATGATAGCTTTATAGCTGCTCCCCTTAGTTTTCAGGAAATATTTTAAATTTTTTCCTTCTGTTCTTTCCAATGCTGTTGCCGAACCACCATCTCCAAATATCATGGCTGTTGCGCTGTCATTTTGGTTAATTCCAAAATTACTGGTATCTCCCACCAGTAGAAGTACTCTATTTATGTCCTGTGTTGAAATCATTGTGGAAGCCAGCCATACGCCGTAAACATAGGCAGAACATCCAAGATTTATATCAAAGGTTATACAGTCTTCGCTAAGACCCAACCTATGCTGTAACACACAGGCTGTAGCCGGCACTGCATAATCCGGTGTTTGAGTAATTAGAATTAAAGCGTCGATAGAAGAAGGCTCCCAATTCAATTTCTCCATTAGTTTTTTTGCCGCTACATAACATAAATCTGAACTACACTGCTCATCCAAAGCTACGTGCCGTGTCTTTACACCGGTCATATTAACAAACTTGCGGACACTCTCTTCTCCAAATACTTCATTATAATCCTCGCTTCTTTTTATATTGTCGGGTACTGCACAAGCGATTCCTTTAATTTCTACGTTATTTAATATTCCTGTTGCCAATGCAGTTCACCTCATTCCATTTTATCCAAAATATCTTTTACAGTTTTAAATTCCTTAACTTCCGCAGGTGAAACGAATTTGCCAAAGTCGTCATCTAACATGGCAATGATAGATATAACCGCCATAGAGTCCCATCCGCCAAGTTGATCCAGTTCTATATCTTCATTTAGAGTATCTTTTTCAATGTCCAGCAGTTCTTCAAGATAATTTAATTTTTCCTTAATAGTCATATCAAACTCTCCTTTTATCCAGATTGAATTAATTGATAGAGAAAATACGCAAAGAAAACATATTTACTTTACATATTATAGTATGTAGCCTGAAGAGAATGTGTGAAATGTTCTTTAAAAGAAACAATGGTAACAATTTCTTATATCTGTATATATAAAAAGTATAGTTATATAAGTAGTAACTTATTATTATCTCGAGAAGGTCATGCATAAATACATAAATTTGTTTATTATTTTAATTAACAT
>JBMOLK010000220.1:0-55704 GCA_049325575.1 Bacillota bacterium
AATTTCTGAAATAAACTTTTTAATGATTTCAAACCTGTTTATATATGCATTCTCTTTAAGTTTTTCTCTTAAATCTTTTGAAAGATTTGTCATCTCATCGATGTCTTTGACACCTTTATTTACCCACTGGAAGATCTGTTTTGCTCTGAATTTTTGCTGTCCCATTTGTGTTAGCAGGCTCCCCAGTTCTTCTATGGTCATATTAAGAAGGTCTATCTTCCCTCCCATTTACTTAGCTCCTTTTCCTCATTCTTGCTATAAAAAACCCGTCTGTGCCCTCACTGTTGGGATATAACTGTATATACCCCTTTTTTTCACTATCTTTATTAAGTTCAGCTGGAACAAAGGGTGAAATATCCTCAAAATAAAATTCCTTGTTTCCTAAAATAAATCTTTCCACCACTTGTTGATTTTCTTCCGGTTCTATTGTACAAGTACTGTAAACAAGTACACCACCCGGCTTAACATACTTTGAAGATGTATCAAGTATCTTTTCCTGAAGCCTGACAATCTCCTCTTTATCCCCGGTATTTCTTGCCCATTTGATGTCAGGCTTTCTTCTTAATATTCCAAGTCCCGTACAGGGCGCATCTACCAATACTCTGTCAGCTTTTCCAACCGATTCCTCATCCAGGATTGTTGCATCAAAAACTTCTGCTTTAATTATATTAAGTCCCAGTCTTCTTTTTGCATCACCTATGAGCCTGATTTTATGCTCATGCACGTCTCTTGCTATAACAGTACCCTTATTATTCATAAGCTGCGCAATATGGGTGGATTTTCCCCCAGGAGCACTGCAAACATCCAATACGAATTCTTCAGGCTTTGGGTCCAGAACTTTCCCAACCAGCATGGAGCTTTCATCCTGTACTTGAAAATATCCCTTGATAAAGGCATCCATATTCTGTACAGAGGATGGATTCTTTATTATCAAAGCGTCTTCAATATACTTTGAATCCTCCACCTCAAACCCATCATCTCTTAACTTGTCTGCAAGTTCTTTTTTTGAAGTTTTGAGGGTATTTACCCTGACTGTAAAAGGGGGAATCTTATTATTACTTATAAGAAGCCCCTCGGTAAACTCCTCTCCATAGCGGTTAAACCAATCCCTTACCATCCATTCAGGATGGGAGTACTTAACGGAAAGAAAGCCAACTGGATCTTTTTTTCTATCAGGATATTGAAAGCCATCCTTATTTCTTGCAATGTTCCTAAGCACAGCATTAACAAACCCGCTGCTGGCAGCGTGGCCGTATCTCTTAGCAAGCTTTACACTTTCATTTACCGCAGCAGATACAGGTATCTTGTCTGTGAAAACAAGTTGGTAAATACCTAGTCTCAAAACATTTAATATCCACGGTGAAAGCTTCTTCATCTTAATTGATGAGAACTTTCCAATTATATAGTCGATAGTTAGTCTCCATTTCAAAGTGCCATATACAATATCTGTTATAAATGCTTTATCCAGGTCCTTGAATTCCTGCCCTTCAAGGTACTTGTTAAGTGAAATATTTGAGTATGCACCTTTTTTGTCTATATCGTATAAAATTTTAAGTGCAGTATCCCTTGGTATATCCAATGTCATAACTTTAATCGCTTCTTCTGTTTGCAAGTAAAATAAGACGCAGCAGGTTGGCCAGTGCAACAGCCGCAGATGCCACGTATGTCATGGCCGCTGCAGACAGAACTCTCTTTGCAGGATCAATTTCATCGTAGTTGAGTATGCCGGTATCCTCAAGGGTGCGTATAGCCCTGCTGCTTGCATTAAACTCTACAGGAAGCGTTATAATATAAAACGCCACTGCAGCAGAGAAAAGAATTATTCCTAAATTTATCAACATAGGAAAACCCAAAAATATACCGACTATAGCCATGGGAAATCCCAGTGAAGAACCTATACCGGCAACAGGAACCAGTGTGCTTCTTAACACCAGTGGTGCATATCCGTTACCATGCTGTATGGCATGGCCGGTTTCATGGGCAGCAACACCTATTGCTGCAACAGAATTACTTCCATAAACCACCTGCGAAAGTCTTACAACCTTAGTCCTTGGGTCATAATGGTCTGAAAGCTCTCCGGCAACTGCCTCAACCCTGACATCGTATAGACCGCTCCTGTCAAGGATAGCTCTTGCTATCTCTGCACCGGTCAGGCCTTTGCGGTTGGCTACACGGCTGTATTTGTTAAAAGTACTCTTTACCTTGAACTGTGCATAAAGTGAAAACAATAAAGCAGGGACAACCAGCATAAAGTAATAAATATCAAATCCATATAAAAACATATAAAAACCTCCTTTTTACTCCTGGCCTTCGACAATACTATCAAGCCTGTATTTTAAAGCATTAACATCTACAAATGTATTATAGCACGGTCCGTTAGGCCTGTCATTTATTAGTCCGATAACCGGAATCTTCCCTACATCAATTATACCGCTTGTTAAGTCCCTTTCGCAAGCAACAGACAGTATTAGCCTGGGCCTATTCCTTAAAACAATATTTCTTGCTGCAGTGCCGCCAGTCACAACATATACCCTGACACCCTTTTGCCTTGCTACTTCTGCTATATCACCGATTGTACATTTTCCACACCGCCTGCAGTTATCTATATCATTTGTAATTTTATACCCACACTCCGAATACTGCAAACAATGGGGAAGAAGTATCAAAACATCCTGTGGCAAGTACTTTTTATACCGTGCATTTACCAGCAGGTTGTTAAACTCTATATAAAACTTTCTTATAGTGTCCTTGCTTCCCTTAAATACATCTGACAGGAATATTATTAAAGGCAGCAAAGCCCTTAGTCCTATCCTTGCTATGGATAAAACTGTTCTATTTGCGCCTTTTGCCTTATATACATAAAAAATTGCCAAAGCGGAAGTCAAATAAAATAATGTTATTATTATTGTCAACAGTATCAAAATTAATAATACAAAGTTATATGTATTTATTGTAGAATAGTAGTAAAAAAATCCAAATAAAATCAATACAGATAAAAATAACAGAAGCAAAACTCCCGATAAAAAAACAAACTTTCTGAAACTGTTATCCAAGTACTTCACCCTCGTCCATCCTATGGCCGCAAATATAGTCCCCTATACACATCCTTCTGCAGGACTCAAATTGGACCTCCTTAATATCCACCACTCCGGTACCACAAGCAACAATAAGCCCGTCCTTACCTACTTCACATATAGTCCCTGGCTTGTAACCGTGTTTTTTTTCATTGACAACCGAAGTCATCCACACCTTCATAGCATCACCTTGATAATATGTAAAAGCTCCCGGCCATGGGTTGGTCCCCCTTACCAGGTTATGAACTTCTCGTGCCGATTTTGACCAGTCAATAAGACCTACATCCTTACTTATAATAGGAGCATACGTAGCTTCCTCTTCTGCCTGGGGTATCCTCTCAAGAGTCCCTTCTTCAAGCTTTCTTAGAGTCTCCTTAAGAACCACGGCGCCAAGGACAGCCAGCTTATCATGCAGTTCTCCCGCTGTCATATCTTCGGTTATTTCAATTTCACCTTTTAGCAGTATATCTCCTGTGTCCATACCGATATCAGTATACATGGTTGTAATACCCGTTACCTTTTCCCCATTGATTATTGCCCAATGGACAGGCGCAGCTCCCCTGTACTTTGGAAGAAGTGATCCGTGTACGTTTATACAGCCTAAGGGAGGAATATCAAGCACATCCATTGGAAGTATCTTGCCATAGGCAGCAGTAACCAGCAGATCGGGCTTAATTTCCTTAAGGGCTTCCACAAACTCCTTTGTCTTTACTTTAGCCGGCTGCAGGACAGTTATCTCTTTTTGATCCGCATACTCCTTTACAGGAGGCATGGCCACCTTTTTCCCCCTACCCTTGGGTTTGTCGGGCTGTGTTATAACTGCAGCCACATCATATCCTTCATTAACAAGCATATCAAGACTTGGGAGTGCAAACTCCGGAGTTCCCATGAATACTATTCTCAAAGCTGTCACCTCATCTCATCCTTATCAATGAACCTTATAACCTTGTCTTTAAACAGAATTCCGTTAAGATGGTCGATTTCATGGCAAAGTGCTCTTGCAAGAAGCCCCTGACCTTCTATTGTTATTGTTTCACCTTTTGAATTCATAGCCTCAACTACAACCATCTCCGGTCTTTTTACCTCTCCTGCAACGCCTGGAATACTTAAACAGCCTTCGATATCGATCTCTTCCCCGGCTTCTTTTATTATCCTGGGATTAATCAGCTCTATCAGGCCTTCTCCAACATCAATAACCACTATCCTCTTTAGGATGCCTACCTGTGGAGCAGCAAGCCCCACTCCGTTGGCATCATACATTGTATCTGCCATATCCTTTAAAAGGGTCAATATCCTTTCATCTATAACATCAACATTTTTGGATATCTTTCTTAATACTTCATCATCTTCTTTTCTAATATTTCTAATAGCCATGTGACTTCCCCCATATTTTTTATTAACCTTATGTTAATTACAGCAAAATTATAAATTGTATTATAACATATTAACGGGATTTATATCCACACTTAAAGCAACAGAATTTTTCCCGTTATTAGAGTAAAATCCATCGGAAATTTTGGTAAGCATATTTATAAGTCTATCCAACTCTCTACATTTTATCACTATTCTCCATCTATATTTATTCTTGATCTTTGATAAAGGTGCCCTTGAGGGCCCTAATATCTGTACCCCCTCATCGGTATTACCAAAGAACTCATCCGCCTTTTTCCTAATATCAACTGCCTTACCCAACACCAACCTGTCGGTTGTACCACTTACCAATATAGATGCAAGATTGGTAAAAGGAGGATATAACAGCTTTTCTCTAAGCAGGATTTCCTTGTTGTAGAAAGAAGTATAGTCCTGATTACAGGCACATATAATACTAAAATTCTCTGTATTGTATGTCTGTATTACAACTCTTCCGGAAAGCTCTCCCCTTCCTGCCCTTCCTGCAACCTGTGTTATCAGCTGAAATGTCCTCTCGGTAGCTTTATAATCTCCTGTGTTTAAAAGGCTGTCAGCAGCTAGTACTCCCACCAAAGTTACTTTGGGAAAGTCATGTCCCTTGGCAATCATCTGGGTACCCACCATAATGTCTACTTCATTATCACGAAAGCTCTTTAGTATATTTTCATGTGAGTTTTTATGGGTTGTAGTATCCATATCCATTCTTATTACTTTACAATCCTCAAAATGCTTTTTTAGTTCTTCTTCTATTTTCTGTGTTCCCGTTCCAAAGCTTTTTATATGGCTGCTTTTACATTTCGGGCAGATCTTTGGATTTTTTATTGTGTACCCGCAGTAATGGCATATTAACCTTTCATCATGTGCATGGTAAGTAAGCGAAACATTGCAATTCGGGCACTTTAGCGCATAGCCGCAGCTTCTGCACAAAATAAAGGATGCATAACCTCTCCTGTTTAAGAAAATAATTGTCTGCTGCTTAATATCTATATTCCTTCTGATCTCTTCATGCAACTTTCTGCTAAAAACCGACCTGTTGCCGTCACTTAGCTCATTTCTCATATCAACAATCTGAACTTGGGGCAATACCTGGTTATTTGCCCTTTTAGTCATCTCCACAAGCTCTATCTTCTCTGATTTAGCCCTAAAATATGTCTCTACCGATGGCGTTGCCGACCCGTATATCAATACGGCATTATCAAGTGCACATCTTTGTGCCGCAATATCAGCCGCGTGATACTTTGGAGTTATCTCTGATTTATATGAATTCTCGTGTTCCTCGTCAATTATTACAAGCCCTAGATCTTTAAAAGGGGCAAATACGGCGGACCTGGCTCCAACCACTACTTTAACCTTCTCATCCTTTACAAGCCTCCATTGGTCATACCTTTCTCCTAATGACAGCCTGCTGTGCAGTACAGCTACATCATCCCCGAACCTTCCCTTAAATCTTTCAACCATCTGTGGTGTCAGTGATATTTCCGGAACAAGCACAATAGCTTGTTTCCCTTTATCAATACAATGTTTTATTAACTGAAGATAAACCTCTGTTTTACCGCTTCCGGTAATCCCATGCAATAATACTTCTTTAAACCTTTCTTCGTCAAGCATCTTTTTTACTTTACTTAAAACAATCTCCTGCTGTTCTGTAGGTATCAAAGGTAAGGTTTTAGTAAAAGAGCTGCTTGATACAGGGTCTCTGATAACTTCAATTTCTCTGTAGTCAATATATTCATATTTCCTAAGGGTCTCAAGAACACCCTGGGATACACCTGCAAACCTTATAATATCACTGGCTGCAATGTACTCATTCTCAATGAGCATCTCAAGTATCCTTATATGCTTTATGTTTTTAATCCTGTTGCTCTCAATATCTTCGATAACTTCTTCCAAAGGCTTAACAAGGTATACAACTCTAACTTGCTTTTCTCTCACCCGTCTGGTAAACTCTTCAAATATACTTATAATACCCATTTCCATTAAGTTATCAAGGTGTTTGGAAATTCCTTTTATATTTAAAGCACTTTTTAGTTCATCATACTCCATTTCATTTCCATATTCACGAAGCTTATCAGTTATCCTTCCAAGATTCCCTTTTAAGGAATCTTCATAATTTATAAGCTTTATTATTTTTGAACTTTTTACACCTATCCCTGGTGGAAGCATACACTTAACAACATCCGAATAAGTGCATATATACCTTTGCTTCATCCATTTGGCCAGCTTTATCATACCGGGACTTATAACAGGCTTTTGGTCAACTACCCTGTTTATCTCTTTTAATCCATCCTTTTCCGATTCTTCACATACATCAAAAACATATGCCTCTATAAGCCTGTTGGCACTGCCAAAAGGGACAATAACCCTAATACCCGGAACTATCTTATCAATATATTCATCCGGTATTATATAGTGGTACTCTTTATCGAACTTTCTAGTGGAATTACTTATTATAACTGAAGCAATATTTTTCATTATAGCCCCTTCCAGTGTGATTTATATATAGATAGCAAGGACTTCTATAGAGATCGAACTGTAAAAGTAGATAAACAAGATAGGCAAGCCATTTATATCAAATTAGCAGAGCGAATTATATGTTTATCTTTACAGTTCGTTATCTCTAAAAATCAATATTTTATATTATAACAATATGGCTGCCCACTAATCAATAAAAAAGCCGGAGATAACTTTCCCCAGCCTTCTTAATAACATCTATACACTGCATAAATAAAAAAGATCCTTTTAATCCAGCCCTTCTAATAACATTCCCTGACAAACTCCGGCATGGAATCAGGATCACCTTCTAATGAGACATAAAAATCTATACTATACTTGTCTGAAAGTTTTTTCAATCCATCAAATAACTCTCTTAATGAATCGGTATTATCTTTAGCTATATTTGCTATGTCGTCAATAAACACTCCTTTGATGTCGTAGTCTTCTGAAATAATTCCGCAGATAAAACCTAGAAAAGTACATGAACTGCTGATGTTGACAGGAAATTCCGATAAATTGATGAACCTTACTTTGTGATTCAAGTCATACATTAACTGGCTGCTGCCATCGATAAAAACCACGTCGCCTGAATCTGTGGATGCAAGACTGTTTGCAGAATCTACAAGAACCCTTGTCTTTCCCACGCCTTTTTTGCCACATATCACTTTAATCATCGGCATCTATCCTTCCTAATTATACTCTTATAATTATACGATAATATAAATCTCCAATGATTTCAAGCACATTTTAATAGAATATTCATTTTAATTCAACTCATTTTTAAGTCTGTAATAATATTCTCAAAAACTTTTCTGTATTTGCTGTGGGGAAGTTCACCCAAAACCTTAAGTCCTCTTTCTATATAACGATTGAGAAGACTAATGGACTCATCTATCCCTCCCGAATCCTTTATCATTTCCGTAATATTGTTTAATTCTTCAATAGTTACATTACCTTTCTTATTCATAAATTCATACAGACTCTTCCTTATACTATCCTTTTTACGAATACCCATAATTGCGGGTAAGGTTACAACACCTTCCGCAATATCATTACCTACGGGTTTTCCTAACACATCCTTAAGCTGAACAAAATTATCAATATCATCCTTTATCTGAAAAGCTATCCCGTAGTACAGACCAAACCTGGACAATTTCCTGGAAACCCTGTTTGAACACCCTGATATATCAGCTCCTAAAGAGCACGCTGCACTAAAAAGAACCGCAGTTTTTCTTATTATCCTTTTAAGATAGGTAAAAACAGATATGTTAATATTGTATTTATCCTGGTACTGGTCAACCTCACCTTCGCATATCATCTTAATTCCCTTTGCCACCAGAGCAAGTTTATCAACCGGAAGATTGCCGGAGAGCATCAACACAGCCTTGGTATACAGAAAATCTCCGGTGTATACAGCCATATCCACGCCAAACTTTTCAGAAACTGTTATTTTGCCGCGCCTTAGCTTTGTACGGTCTATAACGTCATCATGGACAAGTGTCGCTGTATGAAGAATTTCAACTGCACTTGCAACAGGTATAATCTTCCTTCTATTATACCTGCCGAATTTTGAAGCCAATATAACAAAAGCAGGTCTTAGTCTTTTACCCCCTGCACGCACAAGACTGCCTACTGCTTCTTCAAGAAGCTTGTTTTTTGATTTTACACTCTCTGATATGGATTCTTCGACCAATATCAGCTCATCTTTTATTTCCGGGTAATTTGCCCACAATATGCTTCATCCCCACTTCTTAATTTCACGCATCAAATATTTTTGCTCTTCTTAAAGCATTCTCTAAAAAGCTGCTTGCCAATCCGACAAAAAAACCCATAATACAGCCTGATATAAGAAGGACGGGAAGAATAGCAGCTACGGCCAGGTCTTTCATTACAAGAGCAGCAATGGCAATCTGGCCTATGTTATGTGCTATTGCTCCAGCTATACTTATACCAACGATACTAAACAGATTTGGACGAACCTTGTATAAAACAGTCATAACTATAGTACTTAGAATCCCTCCGGCTATACTAAACAAGAAAAACGTCAACCCGCCGCCAAATACTGACGAAAGAACACATCTTACGAGGACAACAGCCAAAGCTTCTTTAAATCCAAAAAAGATTATAACAATCAAAGTAATAATATTGGCAAGTCCTAGTTTTACACCGGGTACCGGTACCGGAACGGGTATCCAAGATTCAATTATTGACAAGATCAAAGCTTGTGAAACCAGCAATGCAAGTAAAACTATCCTTTTAGTCCTGTTCACACAATACCCCTTATATCTTTAATAGGTTACAATATCCACATCTTTTGACTGACCTTCAATTTTAATCATTGTACGGTTTGGAAGACACACAGCCATATCGCCTTTCTTTGAGAGCCATCCTGTCTTTACACACACCTTATCGGGACAATCAGCTTCCTCAAACCTGATACGACCTTTCTCAGCAACTATTACCTCATCATATTCCCCTGAAATTTTTATTTCCCTAGGTTCACTTATAGAATCAAGATCAATTCTTTCCACTACCTTATCATCCTGTTTGATAACCGCTATTCTGCCGGTATTGCTTCCGCTTCCCTTATACAAAGAAACACCTATAAATGAAGCAGCTATTATTATTACGGCAATACCTAACAGTATAATATCACCTTTTTTCAACATATTCAAATTCCTTACTTTCATCTTCAAATTTGAAAACTTCCTTTAGGCCCTCTGTTACATACACCTTTTTATCTTCTGTCACAAATATTGCATCTACTCCCCTAAGACTTTCAACAAGTTCCATACCCCTGTCGAGCCCCAGTACAAAAGTTGCTGTTGAAAGAGCGTCTGCATCTATTGAAAGGTCTGCAACAATTGTTGTACCTATCAAGCCTGCCTTTGCCGGATAACCCGTTTTCGGGTCTAAAATATGATGATATCTTTTACCATCCTGTTCAAAATACCTCTCATAATCACCGGAACTGACTACTGCTTTGTCTTTTACACTAACTATACCTATATACGTACCCTCAGGCCCCCTTGGATTTCTCACACCTATCTTCCACGGGCTTCCGTCAGGTTTGCCACCAAGAGCTGCTATATTCCCGCCCAGACTTATAAATGCTGACTTAACTCCGTTTTTTTTGTATATCTCTAAAGCTTCATCTCCGGCATATCCCTTGGCAATTCCTCCTACATCCACTATCTGGCCTTTTTTCTCTAGCTTTGCTCTGTTATGATCCTTCTCAACTACAATACTATTATAGTTCACAAGACCCAACAAGTCTTCTATTTCACCTTTGGAGGGTATTCTTGGATTATCTGAAAATATCCCCCAAGCCTTAACCAGGGGGCCTACAGTTACATCAAATGCACCCGTACTGCTCTTGGAAAACTGTTTTGCCTTGTCCAAAACATACAGTGTATCAGTACCAAGTTCTACATACTCTTCTCCGGATGCCTTATTAAGCTCATTAATTTCACCACCCGGCTTATTAATAGTCATATCGGCTTCAATCTCATTAAGCCTTTGCATTACCTCTGTGCTGATTCTTTCTGCATCCTTATGATTAATTCGCTGAATTATAATTGTGCCCATAGCATAATCCTGTGTTTCAACAGGATTAACCTGAGGAGCGCTGCATGAAGTTAAAAAAAGACATATAAAAAATGTCAAAAACAATAGCTTTTTTATCATTTAGCTCACCACTTAACAAAATAATGCCCCACATTATACCAGGGCATTATTATTATTTGATTAAAAGGGTTAATTATTCTTATGATTTTAATTACGGTTTTACATCTACCTTCTCTGTAAGCAAGACCATTATAATATATTATAAAATAGTATGTCAAATGAAATAGTACTAATACATATTTAACCAATACTTCACTAAAAAAAATTCTCTTAATTTTATGATAATTATTTCACGAAAACAAATATAATGTGATATAATATATCTTGTTTATGTTTATTTCTTTTAATTTTAGTCAATAGTAATATCAAAATTATTCGATATTTGCTCCAATGAATTCTGCCTGATAAAATTTTAAGAATTTTTTTAGTTACCATTTAAGTGAGGAGGAAGTTTTAATGCCTAAAAAAGTAATTGTTTTAGGAGCAGGCTATGCCGGAATTGAAGCGGCTCTGACTCTCTATAAAAAGAGGACGAAGAAGGATGATATTGAAATCAGTATAATTGACAAAAATTCCTATCATACTCTTCTTACAGAGCTTCATGAAGTGGCAGGAAACAGAATTGATGAAGACGGGGTTATTGTTCCCTTAAGAGACATCTTCAAGTATACGGATATTAACATAATTAAAGATAACATAAAGGATATTGACTTGGAAAAGAACAAGCTCATTTCACAAGATAAAGAGTATGAATACGACTATCTTATTCTTGCAGTTGGAAGTGAGCCAAATTATTATGGAATCCCGGGTATGGAAGAACACTGTTTTCCCTTATGGTCTTACCAGGATGCCATCACCATAAGAGAGCATATAAAGGAATGCTTTATAAAGGCTTCACAGACAAAAGATCCAAAAGTAAGAAAAGCACTGCTAACCTTTATCATAGGCGGCGGAGGCTTTACAGGAGTAGAGATGGTTGGAGAGCTTGCCCTTTGGGTAAAATCTCTCTGCAGAGAATATGGAATAAAAAGGGAAGAAGTGGATCTGAAACTTATTGAGGCACTCCCTAAGATATTAAGCAATCTTAAGGATAAAAGTATAGAAAAGAGCATGAAGTATCTTAAGAATAACCTTAAGGTGGATGTCCTTACAAACAGTGCCATAACCAAGCTAAACGAAGGAAGTGTTGAGCTTAAGGACGGTAGATCCATACCTACAAAGACTCTGATCTGGACAGCAGGTGTGAGAGCTTGCTGTTTGTCGGACGAGATTTCTGTAGAAAAAGGAAGAGCATGTAGAGTAAAGGTTGATAAATACGCTAAAACTCAATATGAGAATGTATATGCGGTTGGTGACCTGTCATGCTTTGAGTCAGAAGGACATACGCTGCCAGCTCTTGTGGAAGTAGCGTTGCAAACAGGCAAGGGTGCTGCCAAAAATGTTCTTAATGATATAAGAAACAAAGAAAAGGAAGAAATCAAGCCCAAACTTCATGGAGTTATGGTTTCCATCGGCAGCTTCTTTGGTGTAACGGACCTTATGGGAGTTCAGCTTCCAAGTCCTCTTGCCCTCTTGATGAAGTATCTTGTAAACATGCATTACCTATTTGGTATAGGGGGCTTTGAGCTTGTAATTAAATATATCAAGCACGAGTTTTTAAATAAAAGGCAGGATAAATTTATACTGGAAAAGCACTATTCAGTGATGACACCCGCTTTTTGGCTTGTTCCGATACGTCTATTCCTTGGATATTCCTGGCTGAAGGAAGGTATAGGCAAGCTCTGGGAAGGCTGGCTGCGTGACCCAATGCTTGCAGGAATGGCTGTTGACGGTGAAACAAGTGCATCAGTAACCGAAACCGGTGAAAAGGTCTTTAGGATAATAACCGAAAATACTCCTTCCTGGTATGCCTGGATAGCTGAAAATATTGTTATACCTAATGCTCTGGTGTTCCAATGGCTTATTGTTCTGACCGAAATTGGCCTGGGTCTTGCCTTTATTTCAGGTACGTTTACATTTATTGCAGCCCTTGGTTCAATAGGCCTAAACATAAACTTCCTTCTCTCAACCGGTCTATATGAGACCTCCTGGTGGTATATTCCGGCTGCACTATGCATGCTTGGCGGTGCCGGAAGAGCTTTTGGAGTAGACTACTATCTCATACCATATTTAATGAGACAATGGCGGTATTTTGTAAGAAATAGAAGAATAAAACCCTTTTTATTCAGGTAGTTTTAAAATACAAGAAAAAAATAAAATCTCGTGCCATTAATGGTACGAGATTTTTTATTTGAGCTGACATTTATCAAACCTCTTCTTTATCAACATCTCCCTGGCCTTTTTGGTCACTGGAGCAAATCTCCATCTTGGAAACCGATACCTCATAAGCTATTTTAGATATAACCTCACCTGTTTCCAGCTTTTTCTGATATTCCCTGCTTTGTATTCTTCCCCAAATCTTAATGTTCTCTCCTACTTCCAGGCCGGAAGAATACCTGGCATTTCTTCCCCATGATATGCACGGTATATAATCGGACTTGTTATATGGCCTGTTGACTGCTAAAAGTATGTCTGTAATCTCTCTGCCAAAAGGAGTTGTTCTGTATATAGGCTTTTTGCATATATACCCATTAAGATAAATCTGATTAGAGTTTTTTATATTCTTTTCATCCTCCAAAAAGTTAATCTCTCTGGCAAAGACAGTCAAAACCAGCTTGCTTCCATCACTGCTGTTATAGTTGTTATATGAACGAAACTGTCCCTCAACTTCTATAAACTTGCCGACTTCCAGACTTTGTTTTGAGATCAGGCGTTCTGAAACTGTCACAGAAATTCTATCATAACTTTCACTAAGTCTAGGCACTTCCAACATAAACGAGTAAAACCCTTCCCCATAAACTTCATGACTAAATTCTGCTTCTGATACTATCTTTCCGGAAATGGTCACCATGTTGTTCTCAATGATGTTTCCGACCATCCGCCCTCCACACTCCTCTCTTAGGCTTCTTGCGTATATCAAAAATTTATCTAATGTAATGTTTATTCACAAAAAGCATTTTTTAGAATTATTTTGTTAATACATTAGCAAATTTCATATCCAAATACCTGTTAAGAAAAATCTATGTTAATTATTTTAACGTTAAAAACTATAATTGTATATTACTTTTCCTAAAGAAAGGACTGCCAAGAGTGGATACCCCCTATTTATCAATAACTATGTAAAATACCAGACTTTCTAATATACATATGGGAAATTATAGTATCAACTCATTCATAGTCTTATTATAGTATATATTTTTCGACTTGAAAATCCCTTAAAATTCATTTTATATTATTATAATATTCGGACTTAGTAAAACAAAATTTTAGTACTTTTGGATTTTAATTTATTTTAGATCATATAAAAACAGTATTTTCTTATTTACTGGTTGTTTATCAGATTAATATCTATACCGTTAACCAGAGCAAAGGTTGCAGCAGCTAAAACATTATATGGATCAACTCCATTTAAATCGGCTTTTATTATAAACTCCTGGGGTTCAATTACAGTTCCGCTTTTGGTATATATTGACCTTTGCAGACAGCACATTATATTGTCCTTAGCCACTAAATCCCCTACACTTGATGTAGTTATGCTTGCTTTTAAGTTAAAGCCATATGTGACTATATAGTGTTTTATTCCCTGCAAAAAAAGGCTAAGCTCATTATCATCAGCATTAACTATTGCTATTCCCTTTTCATTTAACAGGGAGAATGCTTTTCTCATTTGCTCCTTGTAACTCTCTTCACTAATTTCACTAAATTCATCGGCTTTATCGGCAAAAATAATAACATCAAATCTTAAATAGTCAAAAAATTCCTTAGACAGGCTTGAAATATCAATTTTTAGGATTAAAATATCAATATTGCTTTTCTGGAGCTCAAGCAAATAACTTTTAATCCTCTTAGTATCCAGGTTGGATAAACTTTTTGAATCAACAATGCTCACCCTTTTTGGGGAGTTGGAAAATATAGAACTAATTAGATTAGCTGTTTTTTCTTTGTCATTTCGACCAATTATACCTGCTATAAGCACAGATTCAACCCCATTTCTATAGAGACAGCAAACTTCTAAGATAAACATAGATTTCCTTAAGCCTATATGATTCAAATGGCTTGCTCATCTTGTTTTCTACTTTTACAGTTCCATCTCTTTAATAACTGTAATTTTATAATGTACTTTTTTTTTAATTTTATGTAGAGGAATTCACTGTTTCTTCTTTTGCCTTCCAGTATGATCAATATCGTAACTATCTCTCATAATCATTTCTGATACCGGAATGAAACCATAACCTTTATTTTTAAGGGCCGTTATTAAATCCGGAAGAATTTTAGCCGTATATGATGTATCGTTATGAAATAATACGATTGAACCTCTTTTAACATTTTTAAGTACACGGTTTTGTATCTGTTCGGGTGTTATTCCGGGCTTCCAGTCCAGCGAGTCCACATCCCATTGTATTGAATAGTGATTTAACTCCCTCGCAATTCTAATGACGTTATTGTTATAGTCGCCGTAAGGAGCCCTAAACAGGTCAACGTCTTTGCTCGTTATATCTTTTAGCACCTCACCGCACTTTAAAATTTCACTTCTTATCCTGTTATTATCAATACATCCCATTCTCAAATGGGAGTATGAATGATTTGCTATATCATGGCCACCGTTAGAAATCATCTTAACTGCATCAGGATACTTTTTTGCCCATAAACCGACAATGAAGAAAGTGGCCCTCACATCATGCTCTTTAAGTGTATTAAGTATATGTGGTATGTCATCACTGCCCCATGCACAGTCAAATGTCAATGCTATCTTATCATCCGGATAATCTACCGAATATATGGGCAAATTACGCTTTGGCTGAAAAACCGTCATAACTTCTTCCTTTGAATATACAAAAACTGTCGCCAAAACCGCTGTTAAAAGCATTATGAATGTGTACTTAAACAAATTGTTAACTTTAAAAACATAAAATCTCATTTTATTTTCTCCCATCAAGCAATAAAATTATTCATAAATAATAATATTTATATAGAGGCACATATATGTATTTGCATAATAAAACAGGTATGACCTGTTATAAGTCTACCTGTTCATTCGGATTAATTAAAGATAGCGAACTTTAAAGACAAACATATAATTCGCTTAACCCTATTTGATTCAAATGGTTTTCTCACCTTGTTTACCTACTTTTGCAGTTCGATCTCCTTAGAATTTAGTTGTATTAAAAAGCACTAGTCTGATGAAACACTAAGGGTTTTAGCAGTTATTCCCTCCATACCGTTTAGCTCACTTTCCAGTGACCCAATCTCTTCCTTGCTTCCTATCAGCTGCAGTAATATTAACCCTTCTTCGGAGCAAACATCTCCAGCTTCATGAAGACCAAGTCTCATCTTAATCATACAACCGTGTTTGGTAATGACCTCCTGAAATTCAGGTGCTTTCTTGGAACGATGATTTATTATAACCGCCATTATATTATACTCTGCCATTAATTTAATCCCCTTTTCTTAATTATTGACCCCCGTTTGCTGCCGGTGGTGTATAAACCCTCTGTGCAAGTTCGGCATCAATCATAAGAATGCCCCTGCCATCATTACCGACTAACTTGAACTTCTTAAGATTATGGTCGGCTGTAGCTTCCTCCTCAACCTGCTCATTTATAAACCACTGTAAAAAAGAATAAGTAGTATGGTCTTTCTCACTAAGAGCAGCGTCAACTATATCGTGAATAGATTTTGTTATAAACTGCTCATGCTCCAAAGAAAGTCTTAAAACTTCCTCTATAGACTCAAAATCTACCTTTGGTGCATCAATTTGCTTTAAGGTAATTTTACCTCCTACCTGATTAATGTAGTCAAATATTTTCATTGCATGGTCACGCTCTTCCTGGGCTTGTACATAAAAAAAGTTAGCAAAACCCTCCAGGTTAATAGACTTGAAGTACCCTGACATTGATAAATACAGATAAGCGGAATAGAACTCTTTCTGCATTTGGTCATTTAGCTTTTTCACCATATTGTCATTAATCATTGCAAGTCACCTCCTATAAATATTCATTATAAATATACCCTATAATCATTAATTTTAACAGATGGGTTCAATTAAAATCTGATTAATCCTATTAATACTTATAATTTTATCCTTAATGGAGCATTAAAGTAACAAAAAATCATTTTGATCATATATTACTAATAAGTTCATAATACTAAGTATAATCTGGCAAAGGCGCCACAATTTTTACGGGGCCTTTTTTGCTGTTTTAGTACCTTGCAATGTGTAGTATTTCTAGATTCTAACCGGGAGTTGATGTATTTATGTGTGGTATAGCAGGTTGGATAGACCTTAAAGCTGATTTAACAGATCAAAAAGAAATTTTGGGAAATATGATAGACAAGTTGACATACCGTGGGCCGGATGCTTCAGGAAACTGGATTTCACCCCATGCTCTTATTGCACACAAAAGATTGATAGTTGTAGACCCTGAAGGAGGATGCCAGCCTATGGTCCGTCAGCGCGGAGAGCACAAATATGTAATTACATATAATGGAGAGCTCTATAATACGGCGGACTTAAGAAGCGAGCTTAAAAGCAGGGGGCATACTTTTTACAGTAATTCAGACACTGAGGTATTATTGGTATCATATATTGAGTGGGGCCCGAAGTGTGTTGATTACCTAAATGGTATTTATGCCTTCGGAATATGGGATGAGGAAAATCAAAACCTTTTTCTTGCCCGTGACAGATTTGGAGTCAAACCCTTGTTCTACGCATTACGCAAAGATTCATTGATTTTTGGGTCTGAGCTTAAGGCTTTATTGGCTAATCCTCTGGTCAAACCTGAAATAAACACAGAAGGGCTTGCTGAGATCTTTGCATTGGGTCCATCACGGACACCCGGTCACGGAGTGTTTAAGGATGTTCATGAAGTCAAACCTGCTCATTCAATACTCTTTGATATTGATGGGCTTCATATAAAAAAATACTGGTCCCTTAAGAGTGAACCCCACACCGACGGTGTTAATATAACTATTGCCAAAGTCCGGGATCTTGTGATAGATGCCATTCAAAGACAGCTAGTAGCTGATGTCCCATTGTGTACCTTTCTATCAGGAGGGCTTGATTCCAGTGCAATTACCGCTGTAGCTGCCGGGGCGTTCAAGAAGGAAGGCAAGGAACAGCTTGATACCTTCTCTATTGATTATGTTGACAATGATGTTTTCTTTAAACCAAGCTTATTTCAGCCAAACCCAGATTCCCCATGGGTAAAGAAAATGTCTGATGAGTTTGGCACCAATCATCACAACGTAAAATTCGATACACACCATTTGGTTGGTGCCCTGGCTGATGCCGTAAAGGCGCGTGATCTGCCGGGAATGGCAGATATCGACTCTTCTTTATGGCTGTTCTGCAAGGAAGTCAAAAAAGAAGCTGTTGTTGCACTATCAGGAGAATGTGCCGACGAAATATTTGGGGGATATCCATGGTTCCACAAGGAGGAAATGCTTTTTGCCGACACCTTCCCATGGTCCCGCTCACTGGATGAACGTACAAGGGTCCTCTCCAGCGAACTGATTGAACTTATAAAGCCCTTGGAGTATATAGAAAAACGTTACAGGGAAACGCTGGACGAAGTGCCGCGTCTTAAAGGAGAGGACAGGATCGAAGCCAGAAGGAGAGAAATGTTCTATCTAAACATAAACTGGTTTATGTCTACCCTCCTTGACCGTAAGGACCGCATGAGTATGGCATCGGGTCTGGAAGTAAGAGTGCCCTTCTGTGACCACAGACTGGTTCAGTATGTATGGAATATTCCCTGGGAGCTAAAAATGTTCAATGGCAGGGAAAAAGGTCTCCTGCGCCAGGCGCTAAAAGGTATACTGCCGGAATATATAATCGAGCGTAAAAAGAGCCCTTACCCAAAAACTCACAACCCTTCATATGAAAGATCGGTAAGCAAGTGGCTGCTTGAAATACTTAACGACAACAGCTCTGTACTTCACCAGCTTATCAATGTTGGAACAGTAAGAAGCCTGGCAGAAGGCAAATCTGACTACGGCAAACCGTGGTTCGGCCAGCTCATGGCAACACCTCAAATGTTTGCTTATCTTATACAGATAGACTTATGGTTTAGAGAAAACAAAGTCTCCATAGTATAAGCTGAAGTGTATTTTTAACATTATGAATGACTAAAGAGATCGAACTGTAAAAGTAGATAAACAAGATGAGCAAGCCATTTGAATCAAATAGGCTTAAGCGAGTCATATGTTTATCTTTATAGTTCGCTATCTCTAGAAATCAGTAATGTTAAAAAGCACTAGAAAGCTTGGGAAGTGTGATTTCCAAGCTTTCCAAATGCCTTATAGCAGCTTAAGTTTACTTGAAGTAGTTTACCCCGGCCTCAAATATCTTCTGGTCCTTTTCTCCGGGTACATTTCTAACCACAGCTGACCCTATTCTTTCTGAATGACCCATTTTACCCAATACTCTTCCATCCGGGCTTGTTATACCCTCAATAGCCTCAAAGGAACCGTTGGGGTTAAACCTTATGTCATAAGTTGCTTTTCCTTCAAGGTCTACATATTGTGTGGCAATTTGTCCGTTTTCCTCCAAAGCCTTAAGCACTTCCCTGCTTGCAACAAACCTTCCTTCTCCGTGTGAAACAGCGATAGAGTGTATATCCCCAACATTCACGTTATTAAACCATGGTGACAGGGTTGAAGTTATTTTTGTACGCACCATGCATGAAACGTGGCGGCCTATGGTATTAAAAGTCAAAGTAGGACTGTCTTCAGTAAGGTCCCTTATCTCCCCGTACGGCACCAGACCAAGCTTTATAAGAGCCTGAAACCCGTTGCATATACCAAGTATAAGGCCGTCTCTTTGTTTTAAAAGACGCATTACAGCATCCTTTACCTTTGGATTTCTAAAAGCAGTAGCTATAAACTTTCCTGAACCGTCAGGCTCATCACCGCCGCTAAATCCTCCGGGTATCATAATGATTTGTGAGTTGTCAATATTCCTTGCCATTAAGTCTATAGACTCGTCTATTTCTTTTGAAGACAAATTCTTAATAACAAAGACCTCCGCTTCTCCGCCTGCACGCTGGAATGCCCTGGCAGTATCATACTCACAGTTGGTCCCGGGAAATACCGGTATAAATATCCTTGGTTTTGCAAAAGAAACCGAAGGCTTTGGGCTGTTTCTCCTGTTATATGAATATTGTTTTGGCTCCCTGTCAATAGGCTCTGCTCTTGTTGGGAAAATCTTTTCAAGAGGCTCCTCCCACTTTTCAGCCAGTTCTTCAATACAGAGGCTTAAGCCATTTATATCAATTGTTTTTCTATCCTGTGTCATACCAAGAACTTCATACTCTATACCTTCAAATAGGGAATCCAAATCTTCATCCTTACCAATTTCCAGCACTATTGACCCGTAAAGCGGTGCAAAAAGCTTCTTAAAGTCTACAGCATTCTTAAATTCAAAACCAATCATATTTCCAAAGCTCATCTTACTGATTACTTCGGCAATACCACCGGCCCTTACCGTATGGGAAGCTAAAACTCTGCCTTTGCTTATTATTTCATGAACTCTGCTATAGTTTTTATCAAGCTGGTTAAAGTCAGGCACCCCATTCTTATCTCTGTTAAGGGGTATTAAAACAACTTTACTTCCAGCCTTCTTAAACTCTGTTGATACAGCATTATTTACATTAATTACGTCCACTGCAAAGGATACAAGGGTAGGTGGAACATTCATGTCCTTAAAGGTTCCTGACATACTATCCTTACCGCCTATAGCAGGAATTCCGAGCTTCATCTGTGTATAATATGCTCCAAGCAAGGCACTGAAAGGTTTCCCCCACTTTTTTGCGTCCCTTCCCAGCTTTTCAAAATACTCTTGAAGGGTTAGCCTTACTGTTTTGTAGTTGCCTCCCATTGCAACCACCTTGGCAACAGACTCCAATACGGCATACATAGCTCCGTGGAAGGGGCTCCATTTTGCAATCAATGGATTATAACCATATGTCATGACCGTACCTGTACTTGTATCACCATCAAGTACAGGTATTTTGGCAGCCATCCCTTCAGCTGGGCTCAACTGGCATTTGCCGCCAAAAGGCATCAAAACGGTTCCAGCTCCTATAGTACTGTCAAACCTTTCAACCAATCCCTTCTGACTGCACACGTTTAGCCTCATTAGGTTTGCGATCCAGGCTTTTCTTAAATCACCGGAACACTCTTCTATCTCTTTTGGCAGCTTATCAAAGTAATCATTAGCCCTGTCAGATGCTGTAACTTCTACTCCGGCGTACTGTTTAACTCCATTGGTATTTAAAAACTCTCTGCTGATACTTACAATTGTCTTACCTCTCCAGAACATTGTAAGTCTTGGCTCTAAAGTCACCTCTGCCACAAGTGTAGCTTCAAGATTTTCCTCTCTTGCTGCATCTATGAAAGCATCTATATTCTTTTTTGATACTACAACAGCCATTCTCTCTTGTGATTCAGATATGGCAAGCTCGGTTCCATCCAATCCTTCATATTTTTTCGGTACGGCATCAAGGTTCACTTTAAGGCCGTCTGCCAGCTCTCCTATTGCAACTGAGACTCCTCCTGCTCCAAAGTCATTACACTTCTTTATCATAGTACTTACTTCCGGCTTTCTGAATAAACGCTGTATTTTCCTTTCTGTTGGAGGGTTTCCCTTCTGAACTTCCGCTCCGCAAGTAAGCAGTGACTCTTCAGTATGCTCCTTGGATGACCCTGTTGCTCCGCCGCAGCCATCACGTCCTGTCCTTCCGCCTAACAGAATTATTGCATCACCAGCATGAGGCTTCTCCCTTACAATATTCCTCTTAGGGGCTGCACCAATTACTGCTCCTATCTCCATTCTTTTAGCTACAAAATCCTCATCATAGACCTCTGCCACCTGACCTGTGGCAAGACCAATCTGGTTTCCATAAGAGCTATATCCGGCAGCTGCTCCCGTTGTTATTTTCTTCTGCGGAAGCTTGCCGGATATTGTATCTTCAATCCTTGCCCTTGGATCACCGCTTCCTGTAACACGCATAGCCTGATAAACGTAGGATCTGCCTGACAATGGATCTCTAATTGCACCTCCAAGGCAGGTAGCAGCTCCACCGAATGGTTCAATTTCAGTTGGGTGATTGTGGGTCTCATTCTTAAACATAACAAGCCATTCTTCGTTCCTGCCATCTATATCTACATTAACCGCAATACTGCAGGCATTTATTTCATCAGACTCATCAAGGTCATTTAGCATACCTTTCTTCTTAAGCTCCTTCATGGCAATTGTAGCTATATCCATGAGGCATACATCCTTTTCTCTGTCCCCGTAAACGTATTTTCTCGATTCAAGGTAGCTTTTGTAAGCCTCCTTTATAGGGGCAGTAAATGGACCGTCTTCAATTTCAACACTCTTAATGTTTGTCAAAAAAGTGGTATGTCGACAGTGGTCGGACCAGTAGGTATCGATGACTCTTATCTCTGTAACTGTGGGGTTCCTCTTTTCCGTATCTCTAAAGTACTTCTGGCAAAACTCAAGATCCTCTAAAGACATTGCAAAACCCATCTCATCCATAAATGTTTTTAGCTCATCATGAGACATATCAATAAAACCGTCCAGCACTTTAACATCTTCCGGTACACTAACCTGAACCTCCAGAGTATACGGTTTTTCCAAAGAAGCTTCATGGCTTTCAACCGGGTTTATCAAATAGCTTTTTACCCTTTCATACTCTTCATCCGATACTTCACCTTCAAGCACTACAAGCTTTGCTACCTTTGTTTCCGGCCTTTCACCGTGGGTAAGTATCTGTATACACTGGGATGCAGAATCAGCTCTCTGATCATATTGCCCGGGCAAATATTCTACGGCAATCAGCCTGTCCCTGTCACTTATATCTATATTCTCATCAAAAACTTCATCTACCGGAGGTTCGGAAAATATGGTCTTTTTAGCGCTCTCATACTCTTCATCCGATATTCCTTCAACATCGTACCTGTTTATTATCCTTACACTCATAAGACGGCTAATACCCAGATTATCCTTTAGATCTCTGTACAAACTATGTGCCTCCACATCAAAGCCCTTCTTCTTTTCAACAAAGACTCTCCTCACATTTTTGACCATTTTGTTTACCTCTTTCATAAAATTTATATGATTAAACTTTACTCAAACTTGGAGTCTAACTTCAACTTAAAACATACAATCTATAAAATATTCAACCACTTCTCACAACTCTAAAAAGTTTTACATAATAGATTATAATATGATAATATAAATAAGTAAAATTAATAATTTTAATAATTAGTATTAGAGGTGCTTATGGATATAAATTTTGAACTCTATAAAATATTTTATCATACAGCCAAAACCGGAAGCTTTTCTCATGCAGCAGGCAGGCTGCATGTTTCCCAATCTGCAGTTAGTCAAGCTATAAAAAATCTTGAGGAAAAATTAGGGTCCCAGCTTTTTTTTAGAAAGACCAGAGAAATAAAGCTGACAATGGAAGGAGAAATACTTTTTAAACACATAGAGCAGGCTTATAACTTTATTAAAACTGCAGAAAATAAAATACTTGAATCACAAAACCTGGAAAGAGGGGAAATTAGAATAGGCGTAAGCGATACGGTTTGTAAGTACAACCTAATACCTTATGTAGAAAAATTTATACTTAAATATCCAAAAGTCAAAATACAGGTTATAAATAGAACCTCGTCTCAAATCAGGGATATACTTAAAGACGGACTTATTGATTTTGGAATTGTTACTCTTCCTGTTAATGATAAGAAAATGCGCATAGATGAATTTCTTACTGTGGAAGATATATTTGTAGCCTCAAGTAGATTCCAGGAACTTAAAAACAGGAATTTGAGCCTTGATGAGCTTGTAAGTTATCCCCTTCTAATGCTTGACAAGAACAGCTCTACAAGACAAAATATAGACTCTTATCTTAGTGAAAAGGGAATTAACATCTTGCCCGAAATTGAACTTGAGAGTGTGGATCTGCTTATCGAGTTTGCAAAAATCGGCCTTGGTATTGCCCTGGTACTAAAGGAAAGTGCAGCTGCTGTGATACAGACCGGAGAGCTGTTTGAAGTCAAGCTGAAAGAAAGAATCTCACTTAGAAAGTTAGGCATTATCACAATGAAGAACGTACCCTTATCAAGAGCTTCCAATGAGTTTATAAACTTCTTGATGAATTAAGACGACATTTCTTCTTTTGACACATCAGATGATTGGGTACACACTTTACACCGTAACCATTATTATGCTACGATATAGAAGACAGGCCAAATTGCTTTCAATTATTACTTAACTGTTATTTGTAAATGGGATGTAAATAATTATAATAAGTCTCTACCTTTTATAAGTACCAGTTTAGTTCTAAAAGGTATAAAATTTAAGGAAAGGGTGGTTCCATGTCTGATCAAATCAAGCAAATCAGTGAAAGAATTAAAGAACTAAGAGAAATTTCAGGTATTTCCCTTGAAACCCTGGCCAAGGAATTTAACATTCCAAATGAAACCTACATCCAATATGAAAGCGGAAATGCCGATATCCCTGTAAGTTTCCTTTATAAGATTGCCAACAAGTTCAATGTTGAGCTTTCTGAAATACTAACTGGTGAAGCTCCCCGCCTCCATACTTACTCAGTTGTAAGGAAAGGCAAGGGTGTCAGTGTGGAAAGGAGGAAGCAATACAAGTACCAGAGCCTTGCATATAATTTTGTACATAAAAAGGCAGAACCATTCCTTGTCACTGTAGAGCCGGACTCCGACCCCGAAGTGCATTATAACTCCCACCCGGGTCAGGAGTTTAATTATGTTATTGAAGGAACGTTAAAAGTAATCATAAACGACCATGAAGTCATACTTAATGAGGGTGATTCCCTGTTCTTTGACTCTGGTGTAAAACACGGCATGAAGGCTTTGGACGGCAAACCCGCCAGGTTTTTAGCTATTATTTTTTAATGGAGGTCAGATGTAATGTTAGAGAAATATTTATCCAAAATAAACTTTGATTCATATGAAGACTTCATAGAGAATTTCAAAATAAATGTACCTGAAAACTTTAACTTTGCCTATGATGTTGTAGACGAGATAGCAGAAAAGACACCTGATAAGATTGCTATAGTCTGGTGTGATGAAAACGGTAATGAAGCCAATTTCACCTTTGGCCAGTTAAAATACTACAGCGATAAAACTGCCAACTTTTTTAGAAAAGCAGGGATCAAAAAAAGTGATCCTGTCATGCTGGTTTTAAAAAGGCGTTATGAGTTCTGGTTTGCAATACTTGCACTCCACAAATTAGGAGCAATATGTATACCTGCAACACACCTTCTTACAACAAAGGATATCGTTTATAGAAACAATGCTGCAGATATAAAAATGATTGTATGTGTAGCTGAAGATGAAGTAATTCAGCATGTTGAAGAATCCATGGCAAAATCCCCTTCCCTAAAGGCAAAAGCCCTTGTTGGCGGATGCAAGGAGGGGTGGTATGACTTTAACGCAGAGATTGAGAGTGCATCCCCTGAATTCCAAAAGCCTGAAGGCGAAGATGCAGCAAAGAACGGTGACATAATGCTCCTTTACTTTACTTCCGGTACTACAGGTATGCCTAAAATGGTAAGACACGATTTCACATACCCCCTTGGGCATATACTGACAGCCAAGTACTGGCAGAACGTTATGGAAGACGGTTTACACCTTACTGTTGCCGATACGGGATGGGCAAAAGCAGTCTGGGGTAAGATATATGGACAATGGCTCTGTGGAAGCGCGGTTTTTGTATATGATTACAACAAGTTTGTACCTAAAGAGCTTTTAAGTGTAATTTGCAAACATGGTGTTACTACTTTCTGTGCACCTCCTACAATTTATAGATTCTTTATAAAAGAGGACTTGAGCAAGTACGATCTAAGCAAACTCAAGTATTGCGCTGTTGCAGGAGAGCCTTTAAACCCTGAAGTTTACAACCAGTTCCTTAAAATGACCGGGCTTAAGCTTATGGAAGGCTACGGGCAGACAGAGCTAACCGTTACCCTTGGCACATTCCCATGGATGGAGCCAAAGCCTGGTTCTATGGGCAAACCATCTCCGGGCTATGATATAGACATAATTGATGAAAACGGCAACTCATGTGAGGTGGGTGAAGAAGGTCAGATAGTTGTAAGAACTGATAAAAGAATGCCGGTGGGAATTTTCGGAGGATATTACAGGGATGAGAACCTTACCAGGAAAGTATGGCATGATGGAGTATACTATACAGGTGATATGGCATGGCGGGATGAGGATGGCTATTTCTGGTTTGTAGGTAGAGCAGACGATGTCATCAAGAGCTCCGGATATAGAATCGGTCCTTTTGAAGTTGAAAGTGCATTGCTAGAACACCCCGCTGTACTGGAATGTGCAATTACAGCTGTACCTGACCCTGATAGAGGCCAGGTAGTAAAGGCTACTGTTGTTCTTACAAAAAACTATACTCCCAGTGATGACCTGGTAAGAGAGCTTCAAGACCATGTTAAGAAGGTAACTGCTCCTTACAAGTATCCTAGAATAATTGAGTTTGTAACCGAACTTCCCAAGACAATCAGCGGGAAAATCCGAAGAGTAGAAATAAGAGAGAAGGATACTGATAAATAAGTTTATATCTTAGAATACAAACTCAATCTTCAAGGCATTGTGAAAAACATAAAATCTCGTACCCGCTGAGGGTACGAGATTTTTTACTTGTTATAAAGGAGTAATTAACTTATGCACTAATCTGTTCTGATGCAAGCCTTGTTAGAATTGTATTGCTTCTTTCAATGAACTTTGTCATGGCTTCCGGCTCAAGCTGCTTGTGGCTCATGAGGGCAAGGTCGTAAATGTGTTCACAGATAATCTTTACGTCCTCTTTTTTATCCTCTTTATCTTTAAGGCTTAGAACGGATTTAATCAAATTGTTATTGCTGTTTAGGACAAGGGTCTGTTCCTCGCCATACATTCCTGCAAAATTCATTCCACCAAACATTCTGGTCATTTCCTGCATCCTCCTTGACTGCTCGGACAGCAGGATCATCCCTGATACTGATACAGCTTTTAAAGGCTCAACCTGTACCTTCAGGTTGTCATTACCCAGGCTTTCCTTAAAAAGCTTTTCCAGGCTTTCGGCCATCTCTTTTACTAGGCTTTCATCATTTTTGTTTTCAGTATCCTTCATGCTCTCACTGATATCGGAATCTATCCTTTGGAACTTCACATCCTTCTCATTCATCTCAAGGAACTGCATGAAGTGACCGTCTATGGTGGATGATAAAATAACAGCTTCCATGTCATGTTCTTTAAACATCTTTATATATTGTGCCTGCTGCTTCTCATCCGAAACATAGAACACCTTGTTTTCGTGCTTGCTTTTATTGCGGTCAAGATACTCCTTCAAAGTAACATACTCACCGTTTATAGTCTTAAAGATAAGTATATCCTTTACCTTGTCAAAAAACTTCTTTTCCTTTATGCACCCAAACTTAACAAAGGGGTTTATATCATCCCAGTACTTATTGAAGCTTTCCCTTTCACTCTCAAAGATTGAAGTTAATTTATCTGCTACCTTTTTGGTAATATGCGTTGATATCTTTGAGACATAGCCATCATTTTGAAGGAAGCTTCTTGATACATTCAAAGGAAGGTCCGGGCAGTCTATTGTACCCTTTAAGAGCATGAGAAACTCTGGTATTACTTCCTTGATATTGTCTGCAACAAAAACCTGGTTGTAAAAAAGCTTGATTTGACCTTCAAGGGTGTCAAATTCATTCTTTAGTTTTGGGAAGTATAATATACCTTTTAGGTTAAAAGGATAATCCATATTAAGATGTATCCAGAAAAGCGGGTCGTTAAAGTCAAAGAAAACCTTCTTATAAAACTCCTTGTATTCTTCATCGGAACAGTCCTTAGGATTTTTAAGCCAAAGGGGATTTGTATCATTTAAAGGCTTTGGTTCGTCCTTATTATCATTCTCATCCTTTTTATCTTCGTCGGCCTTGTCATCTTTCCTCTGGTTTGCATCTTCAAGGTATATCTCAAAAGGAAGGAATGAGAAGTATTTTGTCAGGACTTCTCTAACCTTGTAGGATTCAAGGAATTCCTTGCTGTCCTCTGCAATATATAAGGTTACGGTAGTACCTCTTTCGCTCCTGTCCGACTTATCCATCTCATATTCGGTGCCGCCTGTGCTGGTCCATCTTACTGCTTCTACATCTTTTTGATATGAAAGGGTATCAATCTGAACCTTTTCTGAAACCATAAAAGCCGAATAAAATCCAAGACCGAAATGACCTATAATCTGTGCTTCATCAGTCTTATCCTTGTATTTTTCAACAAAATCCTTGGCTCCGGAAAATGCAATCTGGTTAATATACTTCTTTACTTCATCCCCAGTCATTCCAATTCCGTTGTCAATTATCTGTATTGTCTTCTTCTCCTTATCCACAACAACTTTTATATAGTATTTGGCATCGTTTTCAACTTCGGCTTCTCCCATTGATGCCAGCTTCTTAAGTTTACTTATCGCGTCACTTGAGTTTGAAACCAGTTCACGGATAAAAATGTCCTTTTCAGAGTACAACCATTTTTTTATAATGGGAAAAATATTCTCTGTATTAATTGATATGGTTCCATTTTCATGACTCATTAAAAGTTCCCCTCCTCATTAGTAATACTAAAAGATTATTGATCTAATAATAATATTACTATCTTTATCAAAAATTTGTCAAGACAAATTTAGCACTCACCTTTGATGAGTGCTAACATTTTTATCTATTTATTACGCATTAAGTTTATTTTCTTTAAATGTTCTTCTAAGAAACACGGCTTTTATAACATTCTTATAAAACAGAGTTAGTATAAGAGCTGCCACACTGACCAATACAATAGTTCCCCCCGGAGCAAGATCCAAATAGAAGGAGGCAGTCAGCCCGGTTATTATGGATATTAGTCCATATACAACAGAATATATGATGGTCTGCTTATAGCTTTTAGCTATCTGTATTGCTGATGCCGAGGGCAATACCATAAGCGAAGATATTACCAGTGTACCTACTATTCTTGAGGATACAGCAATTGTAACTGCCGTAAGCACTACAAAGATAAAGTTCAAGGTTTTTACAGGTACTCCTGCAAGTCTTGCTGCCTCCTCATCAAAGGTAATATAAAACAGCTCCTTGAACAATAACATAATAGTCAGTATAATCACTGTACTCAATGCCACTATTATAATAAGCTCAAAATCAGTTATTGCAATAATACTGCCAAATAGGAAAGCAGTAAGCGATACTCCGTTTTTTACAAATCCCGACAGTATTCCTGCAAGTCCAATTCCAGCCGACATTATTACAGCAATTGATATCTCGGAGTATTTTGGAAAAGCCTTTCTTACCTTCTCTATTCCCAGAGCTGCGGTTACTGAAAACAAAGTTGCGCCAAGTACAGGGTTTATGCCTGAAATCAGCCCGAAAGCGACTCCTGCCAGGGAACTATGGGCAAGGGAATCACCTATCATGGAAAGTCTTCTTAGTACAATTATAACCCCTATGATAGGCGCTATAATAGCTATGAGTACCCCGATAATAAAGGCTCTTTGCATAAATATCAAATTTAAAATAAAATCTTCACCAAAAAGACCGAACATTAAATTACCTCTTTCTTACAGCAGTTTGTGCAGTAATGCTTATGGGCATGAAGGGTCACATCATAGCCGTATATGTCTCTAAGACTCTTCTGTGTCAACTCCTGAGTATTATTCATAACTACCAGTCCCTTGTTCCCCAAAGAGGCAATTTTATTTGCATGAACAGTAACTGCTCCTATGTCATGGCTAATCATTACTATTGTTATACCCAGTTCACGGTTAAGCTTGCCAAGCAGGCAGTATAAAGCCCCCTCTGCTTCAGCATCTATCCCAACTGTGGGTTCATCTAAAAACAGTATTTCAGGATTATTGACCAGTACCCTTGCAATAAAAACCCTTTGCTGCTGTCCGCCGGATAAATTCCCAATCAGCTTGTTCTTATAGTCTTCCATGCCCACCATCTTTAGAGTATTATATACAATTTCCCTATGTTTTTTGGTAATACGCTTAAAAAGGCCTATCTTTGAAAACAAATTGGCACTTACAACCTCTTCAACTGTCGCCGGAAAACTTGTGTTAAATGAATTAGCTTTTTGAGATACATATCCTATTTTATTCCACATATTAAACTTTTCAACACTTTGACCCAATATCTTTACTTCACCGCTAAGTGGTCTAATGTTTTTTAAAAGGAGCTTGATAAGTGTACTTTTGCCTGAGCCATTTGGCCCTATAACACCTAAAAAATCCCCTTTTTCAACTAAAAAACTCAAATTTTCAAGTATAAGCCTCTGTCCATACCCAAAACTTAAGTCTTTTACTTCAATTACTTTTTCCATCCTGTTTACCGCCTTCTATATTTTATAACACATCACTTTCATTGCTTTATTCATGCGTTATAAACCCGCTTCACTTATTGCAGTGGTCCGCAAACCTTAAATCCGTACATTACGGACCACCACATATTAAGTACATGACCTATTCAAGTGCTTTTTTCAGAGCTTCCAGATTTTCTCTCATTACAGAGAAATAATCCTTTCCGGCAGAAATATCCTCTTCCTTCAAGCCCTCCAATGGATTCAAAACTTCAGTACGGGCTCCTACTTCTCTGGCAATGGCGTTAGCAACCTTTGGACTTATAAGCTCTTCAAAGAATATAACTTTAACATTATTATCTCTTGCAAACTTGACAATTTCCGCCATCCTAGCCGGAGTAGGCTCTGATTCTGCATTAAGCCCTTCTATAGCAACCTGTCTTAATCCATAGGCCTCACATAGATAACCAAAAGCTTTATGGGCTACAATAATATCCCTTTTTGTATACTTTGATAATGCTTCTTTGTATTCACTATCCAAATCATCCAGCTTTTTTGCATTATCAACATAGTTCTTTTCATAATAATCCTTATTCGATGGGTCTGCTTTTACAAAAGCATTTTTTATTGCTTCCATCTGTTTTTTGGCCAGAAGAGGGTTTAACCATATATGGGGGTCGTTCTCCAGATGCTCATCTTCATTTTCCTGACCTTCTTCACTTGAGCTTTCTTCTTCGTGTTCTTCCTGGTCATCCTTTAACAGGGTAATATCTTTTGACACCTCAACAACCTCAAGTTTTTCATTTCTTATGGAGCTTAATATCTTTTCTATCCAATCTTCCATACCCGCTCCATTATAGACTAATACATCAGCCTTTTCAATACTTAAAATATCCTTTGGAGACGGTTCCCAATCGTGAGGTTCCGTACCTGTTGGAACAAGATTATGAAGCTCAACCCTGTCACCACCTATTTTACTTGCAAAATCATACATGGTGTAAAAACTTGTGTAAACAGATATTCTTTCATCGTTCTTACTCTTATTCTCTACACTGACATTCTCTGAACATCCTACTGCCGATACAAAAAAAACAATAGTAAATAATACAATAAGCTTTCTTATAAAACTACCTTTCATTTTCATGTTCACCTCATTAAATTTATTAAGCTTTGAAATAGATTATTTATACTAATCTCTATTTCAAGTTTACTACAATCGATAAGAATTATATCCTCAGAATATTACATCTAAACATATAAATTCAAATGCAAATCATTTGCATCTATTTTAATTATATATTGGTAAGTCATAAATAGTCAATATAGGCTTGGACATTTCCCATATATGCCCTTTTGTTTCCAAGAACTTTAGTTTCATGGTTCTTTTGGCAACCTGGCTCAAAAGGAAAAATGCGTTCTGTATTAGCCGATGCATACTAAAAAGCAAAAAAATAACCTTTAGCTTTTTAAAGGTTATTCTTTCTTACATTTTGGGCATATCCCGTATAACTCTAGCTTATGTCCCGTTATATCAAAGTTGGTTTCTCTCCCAACATCCTTTTCAAGCTTTTCCAAAGGACATATGTCTATTGGTACCGAGTTGTGACAGTTTATGCAAATCAAATGGTGGTGGTGGCCGTCCCTTGTCAGTTCATATCGTGCCTTACCGTCTCCCATTATGCTTTTTTCAACCAGAGTCTTGCTTTCCATAAGATCAAGGGTCCTATACACTGTAGACAAATTTACAGAAGTCCCTAGCTCCTTACTGCGTAAAAAAATATCTTCTGCCGTCAGAGGGCTGCTGGCATTTTCCAACACCTCAATTATTACTTTTCTGGACTTTGTATTCTTGCACCCGGCCTGGGTCAAAATATTGTCTTCACTTAGCTTCTTTTGCATATTGTATTCATCCTTTAATACCTTAGTTTATATCAATTCTACTTTAAATAAATCCATATTTCAATTGCTGAGTAAATCAATAGGGGCATTTTATGTAACTCCAAATTACTTAAATGTCATAAAATTATTACCATACCCTATAAAATTAAACACAATGTAAATTATTACCCCACTTGCTATGGCATATGCCATACTGAACTTCCCTTTATCACTCTTGTCGTTAAAATCCGTATAAGGCTGGGGACTTAAGGAAATAAAGACATATTTAAAGTATCTGAATATGTATAGAAATCTTTCTTTGGCGTTTTTCCTAAGGATAATAAAAATCACCGCAATTATTCCGCCTGAAAGAAATGAATAGACCATTATATGGATTATAGCCTTGAGCCCTACAATTGACCCCAAAGCACAAAACAGCTTAATATCGCCTGCCCCTAACATCCTTAAAGCATATAAGATAACTAAAAGGATAAAAGGTACGATAGTAGCTAAAAGAGAATCCGAAAGTCCTTTAAAACCGCCTAAGATCAGGTTTGTTAATAGTCCTATGAGCATAAAAGAGAAGTTAAGTTTATTCTTAATTTTGAAATGCCTGATATCACTAATAAGAGCTAATACTATAAGGATTACACTCTCAATGTATTTTATTTCTATTTTGATTCACCGCCTGCCAAAATTGATTATTCTTTTTATAATTCCCTTTAGCCCAAAAAATCTTACCGGTTCTTCATGAAGGCACTGACAAACAGCAATTACAGAAACATTATCATGGGCTCCTCTTAATTTCACTTTTTCTAAAAGGTGCACCAGGTACTCCTGCACATTGTCATCATCTTCTTTACCAGATATAATACCTTCATGTATCTCATTTTCATCAAGATAATTATAAAAACCATCACTGCATAGGACAAAACTGTCTTCGGGCCTTATCTCTCCCCCTGTTTCAAATATTTCGATATCATGGGTAACACCTATACATCTGGTAAGGATATTCCTCTTAGGATGATTTCTTGCTTCTTCCGGTGTCATTTTACCTTCACGCACCTGCAAGGCCACCCAGGAATGGTCCTCTGTAAGCTTTGTCATTGAACTGTTTATTAAATACACCCTACTGTCCCCGATATGCTTTATTAAATAGGTACTGCCATATATAAAAAGCATTGATAGGGTTGATCCTACTTTATCATTTATCGATAAGCCAAAATCAATAATATCACTGTTTATGGCTCGTATAAGTGTGTCGAGTTCTTTATTTACAATGCCGATATTCAAATTCTCATCCGTGTTAAGCATAGATGACAGCTTATTATCCCACCATGAACTAAAGCCATTTACTATCATCCTGCTTGCAGTCTCTCCTGCAGCAAGACCACCCATCCCATCAGCTACAACAAAGAGTCCAAACTCACCGAGGCTCCCATCTCCGATCCTTACCAGAATATTGTCCTGATTGATCTTTTTTACATTTCCTACATCTGTTAAGGCTCCTATGCTAAAGCTTCTTTTAAGCATAATACCCCCATAGGTCTATATTATTGGGCAAGCTGTTTAAGGAACTATAAATGTAAATTCACTGTTTGCCAGGGTGATTTTGTCACCGTTCTTAATCCCATACTCCTTGTTGCTGTCTATTCTCACATCGTTGACATAAGTACCGTTTCTGGAATTTAAATCTTTTATATAGTAGCAGCCGTCCTTTGTTATGATTTCAGCATGTACCTTGCCTATGGCATTATTGGAGCTTACATAATCTACCTGGTCTCTTAACCTTCCAATTATGAAGCTTGGTTTATTTATCTTTATCTCTTCCATAACCCCATCCTTTTTACCTTGAAGGTATGGATACTTTGTACTTGAATAGCCTAAGATCATGGTATCGTTAAGATTTTCTGATGACAACATTGTTGTTTCCTCTAAAGACTTAAAGCTTCCAGCTGTGTTCTGCGGTAACGGTTCCACCGGTATCTGCTGTGCTTGCACCGGAGTACTGTTTGCAGCCTTCTGCGGAACAGGATTCGGTATATTTACAGCATTCCTTATTTCCCTTTTTTCCATATTAACGGGAGGATTTGCAGCTCGTATCGGCTCTTTTTTCACAACAACCCCTTCAACCATGTTCTTCTTATCAAGAATATTTTTCCAAAGAAAATAGCTTGCAGCTCCTCCAATTAGGAAAAGAGCAAAGCCGGTTGCAGCTATATCCTTTCCAAGAGCACCTGATACAATAAGAGCTATTGCTCCGATTACTATTGCAGATTGTACTGCGGCTCCTATAATAATTGAACTTGACTTATACTGCATTTTACCCGTACTTTTCTCACCTTGTCCTTGTACTGCTTGTCTTGCCAAATTGGAATTTGGCACACTAGGTCTTTGGAAACCCGGCTTAGGCGCTGTACCCTGCTGCAAAGGTTTGGGAGTTACCGGCTGAGGCCTGCGGCCCTCAGGCTGTACGCGTGGAGGCTCCTTAACAACAGCTTTTGGCTGCTCCTGTCTTAAAGGTTCTACGGAGATTGGTTTTGCCTCCGGCTCCGCCTTAGGTACATCTGCTTGCCTGGTCTGAGCTATCTTAATATCACTGCCGCTATCATATTTTAAATCTTTTAAAAGCTTATCAAAGTCCAAAACGTTAAAAGTGTCCGACTTTATAAAGTTCAAAATTCTCTGTAAAAAATTATCACTATTGGTATCATCTATATTGGCACTGTACATTATAAAATTCATTGTAAAGTCCCTAAGGGTCTTATTAATATCAAGATCAAAGCTAATAGGCAGATACACCAGTGATACTTCCATTGTGTTTGGATTTATGAATATATAATCCTCATCCAGAAGAAATGATTTATCGGATAAAAGATAATCTTTTGAGTCTAAAATCGTCTTTACTATATCTAAAAAGATTCCGATAAACTCGCCTCTCTTTAGCTTATTTCTTTTAAGATACTGTGATAAAGCCAATTTTGAAGTAACAGTGTAATAGAGGTTAAATTTGTCATTATTCTGTCTTACATCCAGGGGTAAAATATTCTTATTCGGGTTATTAGCCAGCATTTCTACCTGGTAGCTTAATATTTTTTCGTTTGTATCGGCACTTATTACGAGAAAGCTGCCTAAAGCTCCGCTCTCATATGTAAACTCAAACCTTTCCTTCATCATCTCTGCCATATGGAATTTTCCCCCTTGATTTGTAGTAAAGTTAATATGAATCGCTCCTTTGCAAGTTACACAGGCTCATAGGCGATTCATGGATAAAAGATTAAGTGTGAAACATATAGTTTACCAATTTAATTGTAACAGTTAGATGGGTAATTTGGCAAGAGAAAAACCCCCGACTACGCGTATTATTTGCATTAGGACCATACTATTACATGATTATAAGCTTTCAAGTGTCTTTCTACAGCTTAGGTATAAAGAAGGGTAACGCTCTAAGCAAACGGTTCAAATAAAACAACTGCCATAAAGGGTAGCTCTACCCTTTATGGCAGTTCTAATCAACATTTATTTTACATTACATTCCTTGCCAATCAACCTTCTACAGGAAATTTGGTTATAATGTTTAATATACGCCTCTTAAGCAGCGTTAAGTCAGTTGAGTTGACCCCAGTATCCCCGTTAACATCTGCAGCAGCTCTAAATTTCCTATCTTCCTCTGGATCTTCAAACTTAAGAATTCCAAGAATATATCTCTTGAGTAAAGTATAATCTGTAGAGTTTATACTTCCATCATTGTTTAAATCTCCCGGTTTTACTACAGGTGTAGGAGAAGGAGGTGTAGTTGTTGGTGATGGTGTTGGATTTGTTCCTCCTGACGGTTCTTCACCATATACCTTTACACCGTTATCATATATAGGTATGTATATACTCTTACCGGAAGTGGTAGCGCTTCCAAGCCCCTGGTATGAGAAGTCGTTGGTGTTGTCCCAGTTGTTACTTCCATAAGGTGCATTTATGCTAAAGTATACATCCCTCTTGTATTCATTTATTCCTCCAGGATATATCTTAGTCCCTGTAAAGTCAATATTTACATAGTATATGTTTTTGGAAGCATCCCAAGGCATGAGCTGTGATACCTTAGCCCCGTTGGTAGTACTTGATTGTACTGTAATATCACTCGCTTTTAAACCTTGTGCAACAGCCTCTGAAATATCTACAAAATATCTGGCTGAGAGCTTATCAGTTACCCTGGCCGGCCATCCGGTTTTATTGGCTATTGAGGTCTTAACATTTATAAAGTTAGTTCCTGATGCATTGACTCCTGCATCAACAAGAAATTCTTCAACTGGCGTTTCAATTGCTTTTAAATTCGCTATAGGTGTTCCGCCATGTTTTGCGTACATCTTTGCCAATGCACCTACAAAACCTGCATTATAGTCACAAGCAACTTCGTTGCTTACATAATCGTCTATGCTGTCGTTATAGGAATCACTGCTGCCCGGTCCGCCAACCAGCGCCCCAACCAGTACGTGCCTGTGTTTATCTGGAACATTTAAGCTGCCATACCATGAACCATGGGCAGTTCTGTGGTGAGGATGCTGCGGATATGTAGTACCAAAGCCTACAACAAAGCTTCTTCCAGTACTACCCAGTGCATAATCGATCTGACTCTTTGCAAAGCTCTGGTATGCTGCTGCCTTTGTAGCATCACAGCCTGACCAATCTGCATATACGCTGGCCAGGAAAGCCTGCGTAGTGGCATATCTTAATGAACCCCACTGATCAAGCCATGCAAGTCCTTTAGGAGTGTACCTGATTTTTTCACCGTTATATCCTGTAGACCACCAGTCAAGATGTCTTTCAACACACTCCCTGTAAAGAGGTTTGTTTGTTATTCTTGTAAGAAGCAATAGCGTACCAAAGAGTTTGTTATCCCAGCAATGTGCCCACTTATACTTTATTGTAGTGGTTCCCAATTCTCTTTCCCATTTAGGTTCATAAGACTCTGCTTTAACAAGATAGGCAGAATCGTTGGATGCCATATAAAGCCACACAGCCGCCCAGGAAAGCTCATCATAGTAACCGCTCCATGATTGATAAAATCCGGTTGCAGCTTTGTATCCCGCATCACTCTTTGTGGTATCGGCAAAGGTATACAGATCTTTTGCATGCTGCAAACAAGTTGCAGAATAAGCCGGATCAGTTTCCTTGAAGATAATTGAAGCTGCCGCCAACGCTGCAGCAGTCTCTGCAACAACTGTAGAACCGGGGCTTGCAGTATCTACTTTAAATGAAGGCCTTGCCATTTGCATAACTTCAGCAGGTCCCCACCATGCATGGTCTGCACTTCCGTCTCCCACCTGGTAATAATACACATTAGGACTAGGATGGCACCTGATCAAATAATCTGTTGCCCATTTAATATTCTCCAATATGTAAGGAAGTTCACCGCTTTTTACATAAGCATCTCGGCTTTCGTAAACGCTCCACGCAAGCATGGTAACTGAATATGCCATAGGAAGGTTGAACTTTACATGGTCACCTGCATCATACCAACCCCCTGTAAGATCCAATCCGTTATCTGCACCGTCCGTAACGCCTGAATCACCGCGCCAGTTGTTTCTTGTGTTGCTTGGAAGTTCTCCCGAACGCTGAAATTCATAAAACATGATTGCTTTCTGCAGTGCCTCAGCATAGTTGTAGTCTGCAGCGCTTACTACACCCTGTGGAATTAACAATGCTGCCACTAATACAACTGTCAGTAAAAACGCTAGAATTTTCTTCACCATAAATCTCCCCTTCTCTAAATCTGTTTTACATTTTCTTAAGTATTACACTGATCTTTCCTTGGTTTACCTTATCCACCCCTTTCTTATCAGTTTTCTACCGGAAATTTATCTATAATTCCCAATATACGCCTCTTTATGAGTGTATAATCGGTAGAGTTTACATAATTATCACCATTCACATCTGCTGCAACGTGCAGTCTATATGCCTCATCCTCATTGGTTGGCAGCACCAAGAGTTTTAGAATATATCTCTTTATTAAAGTTAAGTCGGTAGAGTTCACATTGCCGTCAAAGTTTAAATCCCCAGGTTTTATTGAGGGGGTTGGAGCAACGGAAGCCGTCGGTGTAGGTGTGGGTGTAGGCTTAAACGTTGGTGAGGGTGATGCCTCCGGCTCTCCAGGTTCTCTACCGAAAACTTTAACACCGTTATCATATAGAGCAACATACTCTGCTCTTGAAGGAGTGGACGTAAGCCCTTGTGCAGACCAGTCATTACTGTAGTCCATCTTGTTGCTTTTATCACTTATTACCATGTATATGTTCCTTGCATAGCTTGAGTATCCGCCAGGTGATAAAGGTACTCCTGTTAAGTCAATCAATGCATAGTAAGTATTTCCGGACCATTGGAACGGCCCTTTTACAGTACCTCCAAAATCAGTGTTTGACACTTTAACACTGATATTGTCAATAGATTCGCTGTCAAGAGTAAAGAAATACTTAGCCGTTAATTTATCTGTTACCCTAGGAGGCCAGGATGTTTTATTCACTATTTTAAGGGTTGGCTGGTATCCCCACGTACCGCCTGTACCTGCTGTTCCTTCTACATATAGTTCCAGGTCGTCTCTTACTTCAGGTTCGGGAAATACACTGTCATCTAAAGGAGTTCCTCCAAATTCCATGACCATACGTGCCATATTTCCTGTAAATCCTGCATTATAATCACATGCAACCTCACTGGTTACATAGTCGTCACGGGAATCATTAAATACATCATCACTTCCTGGACCGCCTACAAGTGCCCCAATAAGTACATGACGGTTGTTTGCAGGCGAGTTGATCAAGGCTGTCCATGAACCGTGTGCACCACGGTGATGAGGATTCTTTGGCCATTTTTCACCAAACCCGATCAAATAGCTTATTTTGTTTGGATTATCTCCCAGGATATAATTCATCTGTGAAACAGCAAAGCTGTGGTAGCGCTGTTTCAATACAGCGTCACTTGTCCAGTCACTGTATACAAATGCCAGAAATGCTGCATTCGATGCGTAGCGAAGTGCTCCCCATTTATCCAGGTGCGCAAGTCCTCCCGGGGAATACTTGATTTTATTGCCATTTACCCCTACAGTCCACCAGTCAAGATTTTTCTGTGCTTTTTCCTTGTATATATCCTTACCGGTTTCCTTTGCAAGAAGAACAGAAAGACCGAAATATTTGTCATTCCAATTGTGGGTCCAATTATACTCACGATGCTCCGGTGTAGATCCAAGAAGTTTTATGTATTCAGCATAAAATGCTTCGGATTTTGCAAGATAAGCTGCTCCGCTTCCGGCTTGAACAGATTCAGATGCCCTGTAAAGCCAGTAAGCGCCCCACCCCAGGTCATCAATGTACCCGTTAAAGGAATGATAGAAGGCAGATGCATCTGTAATTGATTTATCATATTCTCCTCGGTATTTATCTGCAAAATCAAATAACATCCTGGCGTGATAAAGTAACGCATTTGCATATTCCGAATCATAGGGTCTGAAAACAATAGAAGACGCAGCCATTGCTGCTGCAGTCTCTGCTGCAAGTTCGGAACCAGGTCTGGCTGGTGATATGGAATACGCTGGACGCGGCATTGTCATTACTTCAGGTGACCCCCAAAATGCATGATCATCGGACCCCTTTCCTACTTGCCCGTAAAATTCTGAAGTTGCACCATCTTTAATTACATGGCACCTAATAAAATAGTTGTTCACATAACGGAGGTTATTAAGGAAATGATTAAGCTGCCCACTCTTAACATATCCTTCTTTAAACTCAATTGCTCCCCATGCAAGCATTGTAGCAGAAGCTGCCATAGGAAAACCAAACTTGACATGGTCACCTGCATCAAACCATCCCCCGGTCAGGTTTCTCCCCACATCAGAGCCATCCTTTAAGGCTGCATCACCACGCCACTCAACTCTGTTCCATGTTGGCAAAGGACCTGACTGTTGGGCTTCGTAAAACAAAATTGCTTTTTGAAGCGCCTCTGCATAGTTATAGCTTGCAGAATAAGCCGGCAAACCTGGCATGATAAGCACTGCCAGCATAACAGCAGTTATAACTGTACTGATAACTTTTCTCATTCTTTTTTCTCCCCTTTATAATATTTAAATATTTAACATCAAGATATAATAATGGCTTATTATACCTTTATAACAATTTAAGTCTATATTGGGTTAAATTCCTTATTTACTGATCCTTGTTCCATTTGTGAGGTAAGGTATGAAGCGACAGCTTCGAAGAATGCTGCAAGTAATAAAGATGCGCTGCAAAAACGGTTGTTATATTGAAGGAGTCAGATATCCGCATTTTGGGTTCCGGCTCTATAGATTACAAAATAGATTTTAAAGTACGTTACTACTGCTCTTTTTTTAGTACTGGTATAACTATTTACAATGTATAAACAAACCACTATTTAATTATATTTTACCACCAAATTATTTAAATTACAAAATGTACTTTGTTAATATTGATTTTTACTTTATCTGCCATTACCCTAGAAACGCTGCCAATATGGTTCCAATAAAAATAAAAGGTGCAAAAGGCATGTAACTCTTTCTATCAAGCTTTTTGGTAATCAGCATTATAATACCTGCCAAGCCGCTTGCAATAACGGATAAAATCATTATTGAAACTGTATTCTCAAAACCTAACAAAAAACCTACACATCCCATTAACTTTACATCTCCCATACCTATCCCGCCCTTTGAGAAAAACGACACGAGCCATAGACTACCCCCTGCAATTAAGAGTGCAGCTAAGGAGTTAATAATCCCGGAAATGCTAAACTTTAGTACAGCCATCAAAACTCCAACTGCTAAAGCAAAAATAACCAAATCATTAGGTATGGTCTTACTTTGAATGTCTTTAAGGCTTGCTGCAAGAAGTACTGTAATAATAATGCAAAAACTTGCAAATTCTAAACTGAACCCCTTAATACCAAATAGCATTAAGTAAATAATACCAAGTCCCATTTCAATTATAATACCTTTGATACTTCTTAGGCATATCCCAGTATACCATTTTAAGAAAGATACATTGGTTTTTGGCAAATTTATATATAGATTAATCAAGCTGCCAGCCACCATACCTGTTATAAAAGCCAGAATATTAAATATCATCACATTCTCCTTATGAAAAAGAAAAAACAAAGCTTTTGAAATACAGAACATTTGGTAATTATAGCCTTGTCTTTATATATTATAACACCTTATATAGTTAAACTACAACAGATATTTAACGGCCTTTTAGGGGCAGAATCACCTTCCATCAGTATACAAAGCATCCATATAGGCTATCCCGGTACCTGTCCTGAAATACTTGTCTTTTATTGTCTTTACCTGTTCTTTATTCATTCCCTCTTCAAATATGTTTACCAAAAAATCTGCTTCCACAATTATCTGAAAATCCATACCATCAATTTTACTATATGTATGGTGGTTTCCTACTATATAACAAACCCGTTTGATAAACTCCACGTCAAAGCCTTCTTCTTTCAATATTTCCGAAGCTACAGGGGGCCCTTCTATTTCCTGGTATTTCCCTGCTGAAGAGTTGTATTTTCTTTCAGATTCCTTTATACCAATATCATGCAGCAAAGCAGCAGCTTCAATAATTGCAAGCTGCTCTCCCACTATACCCTCAAGTTCTCCCAAACTCTTGGAAAAGGCATAGACCTTTAACGAATGATTTACTCTTCTGACATCATTTCCAAAGTAATCTATCATCCTTCCAATAACACTGCCAATAGACCCTGCCATATGCAACACCCTCCCCGGTTAAGCTTGTTGAAACGGGCTACCGTTCCACGCTCATGTCTTGATTAAGATAGTATTCAAAATCATTATACCATATGCTGCTTACATTGCATTGCATAATCTATTGATTCTTTCAGTGTCATTTTGCCTCCTTCGTTCCAAGCCTTTGCAAAAATTTCCTTATTTGTTTTTTTGCAAACATCAGATAAACGCAACCTGTATTCTTCTTTGTCATCCTCAGCAATCATTTTTTCAGTAGACTTAAACAAAGGTTCTGCTGCTCCAAAAAGCTTTGAAGCCCTAACTAAATCCCCTTGTGCTGCAGCCACCCCGGCAAGGCCTTTAAAAACCAATACAATAAGTAGAATGGTTCCCTGGTTACTCTCACGAAATATATGTAGGCTCTTTATGTAGAACTCTTTTGCCAAAGAATAATTTCCCTGCTGGAACTGGAGCTCTCCCATATTACGGTAAAGCCACATCATTTCGCCCTGTCCATTGGTTTCCTGAAGTATCAAAAGGCTCTCATTATAAAAATCCTCTGCCTTTTTATAATCTCCCTGATACCGGGCCAGTTCTCCCAAATCCTTTATTGAACGGGCAATCAGAAATTTAAACCCTAATTCACGGCTAAGCTTTAGACACTTTTTATAGTACTCTTCAGCAAGCTTATAGTCCCTTTGCGACCTTGCCAGTTCGGCCAGACTTAATAAAGAGTATGCAATTCCTTCTTTATCATCAAGTTCTTCGCACAAGGTAAGATGTTCTTTAAACAGCTCAACAGCCCGCTCATAATCTCCAACTCCTCTAGCCACCAGTCCTAACTTGTTAAGGGCCCTTGATATACCCCTGCCATCTCCCAACTCCCTGCTAAGTCTTAGACTCTCACTGGAGTACTTCTCGGCAAGCTCATATTCGCCTTCGTAGTAGAATACTAAACCAAGTGATTGAAGTGATGCTGCCATCCCGGTCTTATCCTGTAACTTGCGATACAGGTCAAGGCTTTGAAGCCAATAGTCTTTTTCCTCCTTAAGACGTCCCAGTTCACTAACTGCCCATCCAAGCATGTACAATACCGAAGCCTCTCCATGCTGGTCCCCATTCTCCCTGCACATTTTAAGGCCATTATGCAATAAAGACATGGCCTTTTCCTGATCCCCCCTCAAATGGATAAGCCGTCCTGCCCACTGGTATACCTTTGCAAAGTGTTCTGATTTTAAAGTACCCTTATATATATCAATAATCTTCTCCAGTCGGGTTCTCCCTTCACTCCAATAACCTCTTATTTCCCAGAAGGCTCCGAGTGCACCTGCCATCATCAGCTCCCTCTCCGGTAAACCTTTGCTTTGTATCCATTCCAGGGCTGCACGGATATTGGAATGTGCTCGTTCAAGTCTGTCAAGCCATTTCTGTTGATCCGGACCATTAAGATTACGTTCTGCTGTTGTAACCAAGGATAAATAATAATCTGCATGACTCTGCTTAAGATCACCCTCATTACCGCTGGCAGCCAAACACTCGCATGCAAACTCACGAATAGTCTCCAGCATCTCAAAATATACTTCGTTCATTTTTCCTACAGCCAGTGCTTTTTTCAGAAGGCTTTTATTCGTAAGGGAAGTTAATACCTCCGAAATATGCCTGTCCTCTTTATAATTCATCTTCACTATAGATTCAACTGCTGCAATTTCAAACTCTCCTGTAAATACTCCTAAGCAGTTAAACAAATTACGCTCTCTATCGTCTAAAAGACCATAACTCCACTCAATTGTGCTCCTAAGTGTCTGGTGGCGGGAAGGCAGATCCCGAAGGCCATTACTTAGCCAATTGAGACGGTTACGGCATTGTTCCAGCATATCATGAAGTGAAACATTTACAATATTTGCAGCTGCAAGTTCAATGGCTAGAGGTATTCCCTCCAACCTGGCACACAGCTCTGCTATTAAAGGTGCATTGTTTTCATTAATTACAAAGTCATACTGGATAGCTTGGGCACGGGTCACAAAGAGAGCAATGGCTGCCTTTTGAACTAATTTTTCAAGGGGCAGTTTTTGTGCCGGTTCAGGCATTTCCAGAGGAGGTACATTAAACACGAATTCACCGGATACACGCAGTACTTCACGGCTGGTAACAAGGATACTCAACAGTGGCAAAGAAGTTAAAAGTTCTGCTATTAGCGGAGCAGACCTTATTACATGTTCAAAATTGTCGATTACAAGGAGGCAGTGTTTGTTGTGCAAAGTATCCTTTAAGGACTCAAAAATTGTCTTTTCGGGTACTTCCTTTATTTTAAGCTCCTTGGCAATAGTATGAACTACCAAGTCGGGTTGAGTAATTTGTGTAAGGGGAACAAAGAATACCCCGTCTTCAAAGTCAGCAAGACGCATAGAAGCCACCTGAAGCGAAAGACGAGTCTTGCCTATCCCTCCAGGTCCCACCAGAGTGACCAAACGGCCTCTGTCTAGCAGCATATTAACCTGCTTTACTTCACTTTCCCTCTCAACAAACTCTGTTAGCATGGAAGGCAGATTATTAGAGGGTGCTTGTGAGCCTTTCACCAAATGTCTGTAAAGCATGACCGTTGTATAACTTGAATCTATATACCATAAATGCTTACCCTTATGCTGTAGAATGCCTTGCTCCAGCAAAAGGGAAATACCCTCCTTTAATAGTTTGGGAAGTCCCCGTGTTTCCTTATAAAGCCAATCTGTAAAATCTTCAGGCGGGTCCCATGACAATATAGTCCTTATCCATACACACATACCTTTACGGGAAAACGGCGTCAGTGTAACAGCTTCAAAAAGAGGAACACCCAAATGAGAGAAATTTCGTATACTATCCGGAGTTGAAGAGTATATCAGGCCAAAACTGAAGCTTTCTCTGCTAATCAATAATTGACGCATAAGATTTAACGTTGCATGATCTACATCCGGGAAGTTATCCAGTACTATTATAAGGCCAGATCGGTTCTTCTTCTTAAGGTTGTTTACTATAAACCGCTCGAATTCTTCAAAAGCTGACCTTCCTGTCAGGATGTCTCTGGTATTAGATCCTGTAAATACCCCATATGCACGTCCTTTAAGCTGCTGATTTGCATAAAGTGTAATTACCTCATAGTTTAGTATCTCTGATAAAGAAGCAGCCTTATTGATAAAGGAGGTACGGCCGGAACCGGTAATGCCTGTAATGTTGAATATTCCGCGCCTCTTCCTTTGCAGTTCTTGAAAAAAACTATTAAGTTTTGTAAAAGCTTCATCTCTTTCAATCAGGCGAGACATCTTATCGAACTGAAAATCTCTTTCAAAAACAAAAATCTCGCTGACAACCTGCCCCCGCCCGCGACGCTTAGCTTCATAGCAGCGTTCATCTGCCGATTTGAAAAGCGATTCTTTTGATGAACCATCTTCCGGAAAACTTGCAAGCCCCATGCTTAAAGTCAAATTGATAGGTGGATCACCCGGGATCTGTGAGGCTTTTATTCTTTCCAGTATACGTTCGGTAGTAATAACAGCCTGTTCCTTATTTGTATTTAACATAAGTAGAACAAACTCATCCCCTCCGTATCTGAAAAGCAGGTCTGACTTTCGGATGATAGAATGCATATTCTGGGTAAAAAACCTTAATACTTCATCCCCCCGACTATGTCCATAGGCATCGTTAATACTTTTGAAATGGTCTAGATCTATCATACAAAGCGACAGGGCAATACCATAACGTTTTGCTCTGTCAATCTCAACCGGAAGTTGTTCATGGAGTAGTGCACACGAATACGCTCCGGTCAATAAATCACGGATTTGTATATCTTGCTGCCAACCTTGATTTGAAAAAGATTCCTCCATAAGACACCTCCATGTTATTTATCCATTGCATAGTCCATTGCCACATCCAATGACATGGAACGACCTTCATTCCATGCAATATTAAATGTATCTTCATCTAATTTCAATTGAACTTTTCTCATGCGTTGTTCATACTCCTCTATGTCATCCTTTGCAATTATTTTTTCACAAGCTTTAAGCAAAGAATAAGATGCCCCAAAAAGCCTTGCAGCTTTTATAAAGTCTTCCTGTACAGAAGCCACTTCTGCGAGGCCTTCCAAAAGCAGCAAAACAAGTAAAATAGTAGCCTGATTGTTTTGCCGGTAGATTTTTAGACTGCTGAGGAAAAACTCCTTTGCCTGCACATGATCCCCTTGCTGCAGTTGTAGTTCTCCCATATTCCGGTACAGCCACATTATTCCTCCATCATCTCCCGTTTCCCGGAGAATAATCAAACTTTCATTGTACAGCCTATCAGCTTTTTCGAAGTTCCTCTGGTAGCGTGCTATCTCACCCAGATCTTTTAGCGAACGGGCAATCAGATACTTATATCCCAATTCACGGCCCAAGTCCAATGCCTTGCTATAAAGCTCTTCAGAAAGTTTGTAGTCCCGCTGGGACCTTGCTAATTCCGCCATATTCAATATTGAGTCTGCCATACCCTCCTTGTCATCCAACTCCTGGCATGATTCCAGGTGTTCGTTAAACAGCTTTACTGCTTTATTATAGTCTCCCATACCTCTAGCAGCTCTTCCCAACCTGTTAAGCGCCCTTGACACAGCCCTTTTATCCTCTAGTTCCATGCTTAGCTTCAAACTCTCACTGGAATACTTTTCTGCCAATTCATATTCCCCTTCATAGTAGCATACCAAGCCAAGTTCTTGCAGCGAAGCCGAAATTCCAGCCTTGTTCCCCATCTCCCGGTATAAAGTAAGGCTCTTCTGCCACAACCTTTCTCCCTCCTTAAGGTGTCCAAGTGCACAAACTGCCCAGCCCAGCTTATAAAGTGTATCTGCCTCGCCTAACCGGTTCCCGGTTTCTATACAAAGGGACAAACCTTCGTTTAAAATAGCTGCAGCTCTCTCGTGGTCCCCTCTCAAATGTGTAAGACGCCCAGCCCATTGATAGACTTTCGCATAGTACTCTGATCTCAATATACCATTGTATTTGTTAATAATATTCTCAAGCCTTGTACATCCTTCACTCCAATAACCTCGTATCTCCCAAAACTGCCCTAGTGAACCTGCCAACTCCAATTCCACTTCCGTCCTGCCTGTTTTTTGTGCCCATTCAAGAACTACCCGGATATTGGAGTGTGCTTGTTCAATCCGGTCAAGCCATTTATGTTGTCCGGGACCATTCAGATTCTGTTCTGCTTCAAGGGCCAAAGCAAGGTAGTATTCTGCATGGCGCTGCTGAAGTTCTTCCGCCTTGCCGCCGGCAGTCAAGCGTTCCACAGCATACTCACGAATTGTCTCAAGCATTTCAAAATATATGCCATCCTTTTTGCCCTTACCAGCTATTTTTCTTAAAAGGCATTTATCTACAAGAGACATTACTTCCTTATTGCTGCATGAATAGTTATCGCTGTTAATCACCGCATTTACAGCAGCCGTATCAAATCCACCAGCAAATACTCCCAGGTAGTCAAATAAGTGTTTCTCGCTTTCCTTTAATAAGCTATAGCTCCACTCAATTGTACTTCTTAATGTCTGGTGTCGTGTAGGTAAATCACGTAAGCCATTATTAAGCCATTTGAGGCAATTTTGGCTTTGTTCAAGCATCTCCTCCAGAGAAACCTGTCCAACATTTGCAGCCGCCAGTTCAATGGCCAGAGGTATACCGTCCAGTCTGGTACAAAGTGCAGCAATTAATGAAGCTGTATCCTCTGTAACAACAAAATCGTGCCGGATAGCTTGAGCCCGCGTTATAAAAAGGGCAATAGCAGATTTTTGAACCATCTTGTCAAGAGACAGTTTTTGTTCCGGCTTAGGTACTTCAAGGGATGGTACATTAAACACATGCTCTCCTGAAATATGCAGTGCTTCTCGGCTAGTCACAATTATAGTGAGCAAAGGCACTGATATCAGGAGTTCTATAATCTGTGAAGCAGCAGAAATAACCTGTTCGAAGTTGTCAAGTATAAGTAAAAGATGCTTATTATGCAGAGCGTCTTTTACTGATTCCAGCACAGACCGACCTGGTTTTTCCTTTATATTAAGGGTTTTGGAAATAATTGGGATAACCAAACTTTCCCGTGTTATTGAAGATAAAGGAACAAAAAAGACTCCGTCCTCAAAATCCCTAAGCCTCTTGGCTGCTATCTCAAGGGATAGCCGAGTCTTTCCTATTCCTCCAGGACCAACAAGAGTAATAAGCCTTCCTCTATCCAGTAAAGTGTTTACCTCATCTGTTTCGTTTTCTCTCTCTATAAATTCTGTCAGCGAAGCCGGCAGGTTGTTAGGAGGAATACGATTATTATTACGCCTGTATTTTCTTAGCATTACAGTAGAATATCTTGAATTTATGAACCACTCATGCCTGCCGGTACGCTGCAGAATTCCCTGATCCAGTAAATAAGTAACACTCTCCTTCATCAGTTTTGGAACTCCCCTGGTCTCCCTGTATAACCACTCCAGAAAGTCCGTAGGCGGGTCCCATGATAATACACTTCGGAGCCACACACGTGTTCCTTTTATAGAGAAAGGTAATAAGTTTACAGTTTCAACCAGAGGAAAATTCAAATATCCCAGACTTCTCGTACTTTCATTATCTGATGAATATACCAGCCCAAGACAGAAATCTTCTTTACTAACTAATAACTGGCGAAATAGATTCAAAGTTGCATGGTCCACATTCTGAAAGTTATCCAGCAGTATAATGAGTCCTGCTCTTTTTGACTCCTCTGAAATCTTTAGCAAAAACTTTTCAAACTCATGAAGATTAATTTTACCGGGAAGGAAATCCCCACTATTTGCTTCCTTAAACGCACCATAAGGATGTGCTCTGGCTTCTTCAGAAGCATAAAGAGTGATAACTTTATAGTTAAATATCTCCGCCACCACAGCTGACTTATTAATAAAGCTGGTGCGGCCAGAACCTGAAATACCTGTGACATTTAATACGCCTCGTTTTTTTCTAAGCAGTTCCTGATAAAAGCTATTTATCTTGGTTAGAGCTTCATCCCTTTCAATCAAGCGGGAAATCTTATCAAACTGGAAGTCTCTTTTAAAAACGAAAATCTCACTTACAACCTGTCCCCGGCCCCGCTGCTTTGCCTCATAGCAGCGCTCATCTGCCATCTTAAAAAGCTGGTCGGTTGTTGAAGCATCTTCGGGAAAACTTGCAATGCCCATACTTGACGATATATTGATAGGCGGATCGCCTGGGACTTGCGCACCAATTATTTTTTCCAGTATACGTTCAGCAGTAATAACAGCCTGTTCCTTGTTTGTGTTTAGCATGAGCAGAACAAATTCATCTCCACCATATCTAAAAAGGATATCGGATTTGCGGATGATAGAATTTATTTTGCGGGTAAAGGCTTGCAGTACTTCATCTCCACGGCTGTGGCCATAAGCATCATTAATGCTTTTAAAATAATCTAAATCCATTATGCATAGTGATAATGCCATACCATAACGTTTTGCTCTCTCTAATTCCACAGGAAATTGCTCATAAAGCAGTGCTCGCGAATAGGCTCCAGTTAACAAATCATGGATTTGTATATCTTGCTTTCCACCTTGATTTGAAGAAGATTCCTCCATGGAATACCCTCCTATAGTATCTGCTGCATACAAATAAATCGATTATACAAATTAAACAACTATTTTCTATAAGACAACACAGATATACTATTTAAATAAATTATCTATCTCTTCCATTGCATAATCAAGCGCATCCTCCAGCGACATATTGTGTCCTTCATCCCAGGCCTTTCTAAAGATTTGTTCATCAAGTCCTATCTTAACATTTTCCAACCGGCATTTATATTCATATATATCATCTCGGGCAATAATTCTCTTCACCGTCTCAAATAAAGCATCTGCAGCTCCCAAAAGAGTTGCAGCTCTAACAGGATCTTGCTGTAAAAGGGCAACCCCTGCCAGCCCTTCCAAATTAAAAAATACCAGTAAAGGAACCCTTTGGTTGCTATCCCGCCATGTCTTAAGACTTCTTAGATAATTGGTTTTAGCCTCATAATAATTACCCTTTTGAAGTTCAAGCTCGGCCATATCACGGTATACCCATACAAGATCACCATTATCTCCGGATTCCATTAGAAGATACAAACTCTCATCATATAGTTCTCTTGCCTTATCAAAGTCTCCCTGGTACCGGGCTATTTCTCCCAAATCTTTTAGGGAACGTCCTATTAGCGCTTTAAACCCAAGTTCATGTCCCAATTCAAGACACATTTTGTAGTAATGGGTAGCAAGCCCGTAATTCTTCTGGGAGCGTGCCAATTCTGCCAAACTTAAGAGAGAATCTGTAGTTCCGTATTTATCTCCTACTTCTTCACAATATGCAAGATGTTCTTTAAACAAGCTTTCTGCCTTTTCATAATTCCCTTGTCCCCTGGCTACTCGGCCCAGGCGGTTGGTAGCTTTAGATATTCCTATCTTGTCTCCCAATTCCCTGCTTAATTCCAATCCCTTGCTTGAATACTCTTCTGCAAGTTCGTAACTTCCCTCGTAGTAAGCTGTAAAACCAAGATCTTCAAGTACTTCTGCTATTCCTGCCTTATCATTAATCTTTACATATAAGTCCATGCTCTGGTGCCATAAGTCCTCTGTCTGCTTTTGAAATCCCATATGATAAATTACCCAACCCAGTTTGTGAAGCATAGAAGCCTCACCACGGTAATCGCGAATATCCCTGCTTAGTGTCAACCCTTCATTTAATATAGTCACAGCATTTTTATAATCCCCTTGAAGGTACATTAATCTACCTGCCCAATGGTAAACCTTCACAAAGTATTTTGATTTTAGGGTTCCTCTATACCTCTCTATAATGGACTCCAGAAGTTCTCTACCCTCACTCCAATAGCCGCGGATTTCCCAAAAAGGACCCAGAGCACCTGCAAGTTTAAGCTCCCCTTTATACTGGTGAGACTTCTGCAGCCAATACAATGCTTCTATCATATTTGAATGAAGGTACTCGAGCCTTTTAAGAAACTCATGCTGTCTAGGTCCATTTAAATTTTTCCCTACTTTTATAGCTAATGACATGTAATAGTGTGCATGCCGACGCCGTAATGCCTCTTCCTCTCCACTAGTTGAAAGCATCTCAGCTGCATACTCTCTGATCATTCCCAGCATCTCAAAGTATTGTCCATCCTGACTTGCCAGTTCTTTTAAAAGACTCTTATTCACCAGCGATAGTAGAACATTATTTATATCCTTGTCATCATTCCTGCCTATGATCCTTTTTACTTCTTCCAACGAAAAAATGCTTGAGAATAACCCTAAGCGACTAAACAGCCTACGTTCACCTTCATCCAGCAAGCTATAGCTCCACTCTATTGTACTTCTTAACTTCTGGTGTCGTACAGGTAAATCACATGGCCCATTGTCAAGCCACTTCAGGCTGCTTCTGCTTTGTTCAAGCATTTCTTCAAGGGAAATCAGTCCCGCGTTTGCAGCAGCCAATTCTATAGCCAAAGGTATTCCTTCGAGACGTGCACATAATTCTGCTATAATGTGTACATTATCTTCTGTAACAACAAAGTCATGCCGAACTGCCTGAGCACGTGTTGTAAAAAGAGTAACAGCAGAATTCTCGACCAAAAGCTTTATAGACTGCCCCTGTTCAGGAACTTCCAAAGACGGTACACTAAATACATGCTCGCCTGATACACGCAGGGCCTCCCGGCTGGTAACAAGTACAGTCAGTAAAGGTGCCGAAACCAACAGCTCTGTTACTAAAGGAGCAGCCGGTAGTACCTGTTCAAAGCTATCGAGTATAAGTAAAATATGCCTGCTATTCAAAGCTTTCTTTAAACACTCAAATATGGATTGTCCGGGAATTTCCTTAATATTAAGCACCTTAGCAATAGCCAGAATAACCTGGTCTGCCTGAGTAACTGATGCCAGTGAAGCAAAAAAAATACCGTCTCCAAAATCACTAAGCCGTATATTGGCTACCTGAAGAGCCAGCCTTGTTTTACCTATTCCTCCTGGTCCTACAAGTGTAACCAACCGGCTCCTGTCTAAAAGAGTACTAACCTGTTTTATTTCACTATTACGCTCAATAAATTCTGTCAGTGCAGCAGGCAGGTTATTTGGAGATATTCCTTTACATTCTTCAAACTGCTTATTTAGCAATACAGATGAATAACCTGAATTCAGTGACCACTCCTTCTCGCTGACCCGCTGCAGAATCCCTTGCTCCAGCAGGTGTGAAAGAGCTTCAGAAAGTAGCTTGATTAGTCCTTTGGTTTCCTTGTATAACCAGTCAATAAAAGCCTCCGGCGGGTCCCATGCAAGCATACTTCGGACCCATATTCCTATTCCATTTAGAGATAATGGTCTTAAAGCAATTGTATCGAACAAAAGAATATTTGAATTGGCAAACCCCCGAATACTATCAGGCTCTGAAGAATATATCAGACCTAAACAAAATGGATCCTTGCACATTAATAACTGTCGCAAAAGGTTTAATGTTGCATGATCAAGATAAGGAAGATTATCAAGGACAATAACGTATCCTCTTCTCTTATTTTGTCCCAAAGTATCAAGCATACATTTTCCCAATTCTTCAACACCGGTATGCATACATAAGTTAATATCGCTATCTGCATTCATCAAGACGCCATAGGCACGTGACTTGAGCTCACTGGCCGCATATAGCGAGATAACCTCATAGTTATACATTTTTGCCGTAGAAGCCGCCTTTGTTAGAAAAGAGGATCGTCCTGAACCGGAAACACCGGTAATACCCAACACACCCCGACTTTTTTGCGGCAATTCCTCAAGAAAATCATGCAGCTTTGATAAAGCTTCATCCTTCTCAATCAAGTAAGGCGCCTTATCAAATTGTATATCTTTCCCATAATCGTAAACCTCACCAACTACTTGTCCACGCCCGCGTCGTTTGGCTTCATAACAATACTTGTCTGCCATCCTGAAAAGATCCTCCGGAGTTGAAGCATCTTTCGGAAAACTGGAAACACCTATGCTTAACGATATGTTAAGAGGCGGTTCACCCGGAACCAATGTAGCTTTTATTGTCTCGGATATACGCTGCGCAAAAGTAACTGCCTGTTGTTTGTTGGCGTTTAGCATAAGCAGAACAAACTCATCTCCGCCATACCGAAAAAAAACATCCGATTTTCGCACCATAGATTGAATACGTTGAGCAAAAAACTGTAGTACCTGATCGCCACGAGCATGACCATAAGCATCGTTAATACTTTTAAAATAGTCTAAATCTATTAAGCAAATAGATAGATCCATTCCATACCGACTTGCCCTTTCAACCTCCACAGGAAGTTGTTCATGAAGCAAAGCACATGAATAAGCACCTGTAAGGGCGTCACGGGTTTTAAAATCCTGCTGCAGGATTTGGTTCGAAAAAGATTGCTCCATAAGCCACCCCTTGTATAATCGGGTATAAATATAAAAACTTATAAAAACAGCTAATTACACTGAAGTACTATTTTAGAACATTGTTAGAAATCAAATCATTATACTATCGATACCACCTTATAATGTGGTAAGTAAAGAGCTACTTCACAATTCATTTTCTATAAATAATGAAATGCCAATTATGATATTTACTATTTTATTATACCATACCTTATTATCTAACTCAAGAACTCTTACTTATGCGATTTTGGGCAACCCTTTAGAATCGGATATGTAAAGTGAAATACAGGAATCATAGCAATACACTATTACTGAACTTATAAAACCCCACTCTATACCATAGAATGGGGTTTTTGTTAATTCCATACACTAACTAACCTTATAATAGAACTCTGTATCACCTATTCTTTTGAATCCTACCGACTCATAGAATTTTATAAGCTTTTGTTTTAACAGTATCATTTGTTCATCATTGGAATTCATTATATATTTAACCTGCCCATCAACTTTTTCCAAAGGGCCGGGCATTAAATAGATACAGGATACAGGTTCACTGATGTTATACCTGAGGAACATGGGAAGCTGCTCAAAGATCTTCCTGCCTATACCCTTCCCCCTGTACTCTTTCTCTATAAACAATTCGGTAATATAAAACACATTGTCTTTGCAGTTTTCTTTTGACAATACTTGAATATAAAAACTCTTGATCTCTTCCTCTTCTTCCTTGTCAGCAAATTCAAGCACCTTTAATATTCCATCCATTTTTAAATCCTTTAAAATATTATCGAGATTCAATAAAACTCCTTTTATATAACCTACCTTTCCATTCTCATCGGTAATACCAATTGAAATTTCTTTTTTGTAGTTCGTTAGTTCTAAAATAGACTTAGTATTATTATAACTGTCACTATGGTCGTCTCCATCATCACTGTCAGAGCCTTTTGTTTTCATAATTAACACCTCTAATTAAATTTTATAGTATTTTAGTGTAAGCTCTCAACCTTGAATTTTCGCTAAAAACTACTATTTTCCAATGTTCATAGTGGATTTTCGATTTGCCGTAAATAATACTGACTGACTCTAATTAATGCGCCTCATAAATACCATTATCAAAAGAAACTTGTATTGGTCCCATCCTCCCCCAATTATTATTAACAATTCCAGTCACTCACCTTTTTAGTATCCACCTTCTTCTTATTGATGCTGTATTAGTACTTTTTTTATCGGTACAAATGCAAGGAGAATTTACATAATTTCTATTGATGTTTCTCCCAACTAAGAAATCTTTTACATACAAAATAAATTCCATTTAATTACTTTTTTTGTATAATAATATAATCTATCGGATATTATAACATGGAAAATTACAAAGAAAGGCGGAAAAAAAGATGAAAGTTGTAGTTACAGGTGCCGCTGGTAAAATAGGACGCTGGACTGTCAGAGCACTTCTTGATGCCGGTCATGAGGTAATAGCATCAGACAGGCTGTTAAGAGAAGAGTCTGCATCACATAACTTTGTTCAGGCAGATTTAAGAGACTATGGACAAGTATGCCAGTTGGTGATGGGCTCTGATGCAGTAATCCACCTTGCCAATATCCCTTCTGACATTAGAAATACGCCCCAGGCTATATTTGAAAACAACATGCTTGTTAACTTTAATATTTTTGAGGCATGTAAAGACTGGGATATTTCCAAGATCGTATGGGCTTCCAGCGAAACCGTCATGGGATACCCGTTTACCCAAGCAGAGCTTCACTACGCTCCAATAGATGAAGAGCATCCGGTAGCCGCCAGATCATCATATGCTATGGCTAAACTTTTGACAGAACACCTTGCCGGTATGTATCATGATCTTGCCAATAAACAAATTGTTGCGCTCCGTTTTGCCAATATGTATGAACCTGACGAATACACTAAAATTCCTGTTATGCACTGGAATGACGCACAAAAGGATTATCAAAAAAAGAACGTCTGGGCATATTGTGATGTCCGTGACGCAGCTAAAGCCTGCCTTCTTGCATTGGAGAAGGATAACCTTGGCTCCTCAGTCTTCCATATAACTGCTGCAGATACAATAATGCCTGATGCCAGCGAAGAACTGGTCAGAAGGTTTTTCCCCAATGTTCCCTTTAAGCGTCCTGTTGCTGGTCACGAAACCCTAATGTCCATAGATAAGGCGCGTAAAATACTTGGTTATGAGCCCCAATATTCATGGCGAAATGTATTGCATCCGGATGGTAAGCCTAAAGCCATGCCACAGGACCTTTTTGCCCTGGCAAATGTATAAAGAGATCGAACTGTAAAAGTAGATAGACTTGATAGGCAAGCCATTTGAATCAAATAGGCTTAAGCGAATCATATATTTACCTTTACAGTTCGCTATCTCTAGCAAAGTTTAAAAGTATTGATATATAAAATTAATAACCAATAGGCTGTTTTCGAAATATAATATATTATCAAAAAAAGCGGAATACGGATTACTAAATTTTAGACACTTACTAAAGGGGGTGCATGGCGTGAAAATAATTAGTAAAGGACGCTATTTAACAACAGATCAGATAAAGTCATTTATATT
>JBMOLK010000221.1:0-7582 GCA_049325575.1 Bacillota bacterium
AAATGATACAGCCACCTTTGAGGTTCTTATAGCACATGCTGTTCCTGATCTTATCACCAATGTACTTATACTTACAGGTATAAGCATACTGCTTTTTGTTATAAATCCACTACTGGCGTTACTGACCCTTATTCCTATTCCGTTTTTATCATTTTTAGGTTGGTTATTTACAAAGAGAATTCTTCCGAATTTTCGTGAGGCTCAGAGTACTTTGGCTGAATTAAATGCAGTTGTGCAGGATAATATTTCAGGCATTAAGGAGATACAGGTCTTTAACCAGCAGGCCAGAGAAAAGAAGAGGGTTGAAAAAAGGGCCAGGAATTATACTTCTGCAGTTCTAAAGGCTCTAAAGCTTAGTGCGCTATTCCATCCGGGGGTAGAAATGCTAAGTTCGCTGGGAACGGTTATTGTAGTGGCCTTCGGAGGTTGGTTTGCTTTAAAGGGCTTTATTTCAACGGCAGACATAGTTGGATTTATTTTATACCTTGGACTCTTTTATCAGCCTGTAACAACCCTTGCAAGAGTAATGGAAGACTTGCAGCAGGCGGCAGCCGGGGCTGAGAGGGTGTTTGAGCTGTTGGATACTTATCCTGATATAGCTGACGTCAAAGGCGCTAAAGATATTACAAATGTTAAAGGTGAAATAACTTTTAGAAATGTAGGGTTTTCATATGTTCCTTCCAATCCGGTTTTAAAGGGTATAAATTTTACTGCAGAACCGGGAAAGATGATTGCACTGGTTGGACCCACCGGTGTAGGCAAGACCACAATAATCAGCCTTATAGCCCGGTTTTATGACCCTGATTCAGGAAACATTTTGATCGATGGTAAGGATCTAAAAGAGATAACCCTATCATCGCTAAGAAGCCAAATCAGCATTGTTCTTCAGGATGTTTTTCTTTTCAACGGCACGGTTGCCGAAAATATAGCATATGGAAGCAGGGAGGCATCTTTGGATGACATAATAAATGCAGCAAAAACTGCACGGGCCCATGAATTTATATCAGCACTTCCCGAAGGGTATGATTCTGTTATCGGGGAGAGAGGGCTAAAGCTGTCCGGAGGACAAAAGCAACGCTTATCCATAGCAAGGGCTGTTTTAAGAAATACTCCAATACTGATTCTTGACGAAGCAACAGCCTCTGTAGACGTTGAAACTGAAGGGCAGATACAGCAAGCCATACAGGATTTGGCAGGTAGTCGGACGATTGTTGTAATAGCCCATAGGCTGTCAACGGTAAAACAAGCGGACCGGATTCTGGTTCTGAAAGAGGGTGAAATAGTAGAGTCAGGGACTCACGAGGAACTGCTGAAAATAAACGGCTTATACAAGCATTTGTGTGCAGTTCAGTTTGGAGATCAGGGCTTATAGATGAAATCTTCAAGGGGAAACTTTTTAATTTAACAATAGGGGGAGTTTTATATGAGTAAAATAAACAAAGCTTTTACAGCAGTAATAACAGTTATTTTTCTATTAACAGCCTGCAGCAGTAATCAAGTCAGTGATAAGGATGTTTTACCAACTTTATTCCCAGAGGAAAGCATCGGCAGTATGGAGTCTCCTTTACAAACAGCAAACGATACTCCTTCAACATCAGTACCTTCAATTAAGGAAATATCTGAACTGTTTGATTTAAGCAAGGATGATGTTCTAAAAAGGCTTGGAGATAAGTATGAAATAGTACCGGCAGGGGCTGAAGGGTCGTATGAGGGATACTATTTTGAGGACAAAGGCATCACCGTTGTTTTTGATCTGGATACTCTTAATTGGATAAACTGCAAGAGTAATGTAGATCTAAATGGTGCGCAGGCAGGTATGAATTTTTCACAGATTCAGGAGAAACTTGGGAAGGCAGAAGTTCAAGAAACATGGTTTGAGGTACCGGAGAATAAAGCTTATGAATTAATATATGAATTACATAACTGTGATGTGAGTTTCCTGGCTTTTAGCAAGGAGGGTGAGGATACAACAGTATGGATTTATAAAAAAGGCCGGCTTGACCATAAAAAGAAGGCTGATTAGTGTAATATAAACTATATGGACATATAGGAGGTATAATTGTGAGAAAGTACTTAATTTTAGTATCTTTGTTTATTACTGTTATATTGTTATTAACGTGCTGTGATGAAACAAATAGTAAAGCGGGCAAAGTTGCAGATAACAATAGTGACGGAATTAAATTTGAAGATCTAACACAGGAGGAAAAAGATCAGTACGAAAAAATAAAAAAATCAATTGATAACAATTCACCATATGAATTTTATTTTTCAGAACAGCAGTCAGAAATCGGGCAGATAAAATATGATTTTAATAATGACGGGAAAATAGAAATTTTGGAATATGCTACCAAAACAGGTGAAGGTCCATATGGATATAAGGAAGTTCAAGAATGTAAAATTACTTTTGCCGGAGAATCAGTAGAGCAGAAATCCGATTATATTGATAATGCAGAAGGAATATCCTGCATAGGAATTATTGATACAATAAAAAATGATAATTGTACTGAGGTTTATATAACTGACGGGTATCTGCGCGGGGGGACGGCGGTTATATATAGGCTAACAGACAAGGGCATTGAAAATGTCGGAGAAGTAGATGGAGGAATTGAAGCCACTTCGGGTGACGGGAAGATATATTATTGGGGTGGAAACCTTTATGAAAGCTATAATGAGGGAAAATTTGATACAAACCTGGTTCTAACTTATTATGACATCAATAGAAAAGAATATGTAAACACCGACCAAATTATAGGCAAAACCATAACCTCGGATCGTGAGATAATTGTCTACAAAACGGCTGAAGATGTTATTGACGGAGCACCTTTAGAGGAAGAGGAGATAATAAGAAGATCCAAAGGTAAAACCGTAACAACCATAAAAATTAATGAGAAATATAAAGTTATAAGTCTGGATAATGGCGTGAAGATTATGACAGAAGATGGTAAAACCGGGTGGATAGGTGGTTTTCATATGGTATGGGATTAAACGAACATTACTGTTTGATAAATCACAAGAATGGATGAACAAAGGAATGTATGAATTGGAAGGGGACTTATGATAATAAAGGGATTTCGTTTTGGGATGTTGCTTCAGATTGCAATCGGGCCTGTGTGCATGTTTATCTTTAAAACGGCAACAGAATCAGGCTTTTTTGCTGCAGAAGCCGGTGTTTTAGCTGCTACTGTGATGGACGCCTTGTTTGTAACTCTTGCAATATTGGGGGTGGGATCATTACTTGAAAGACCGGGAGTAAAATCAATATTAAAATACTTTGGGACAGCTGTATTAATATACTTTGGACTTGGAGTGATCCTAGGAAGTTTTGGAATAAATATAATACCTTCCTTGTGGAGTGTGTCATCAGCAGCAGTAGTATCAAATGCATTTATTACAAGCTTCATTCTAACTGCCTCAAGTCCCCTGTCAATACTGTTTTGGACAGGAGTATTCGCTACCAAGATATCCTGTGAAGGTTACAGTAAGAAAGAGATGAGATTGTTTGGTGTGGGAGCGGTGCTGGCAACCCTTATATTCTTGAGTATATTCGCATTTGTTGCAAGCTTATTGAAGCCTGTAATGTCAGATACAATTATAAATATTTCAAATATGATAGTTGGGGCTGTGTTAATAGGTTTTGGTGTTAAGATGGGTTTAAAAAAGCTGCCATCTTCAAAGGCCATACCTGGATAATGAGAACTTGTATATGATGTTTATTATTACTATAACAAATTTTTAAAGGAGTGATAAGTTTGAAAAGAAGAAAGCTTTTAGGTTTAATATTTGTAGTTATATCTTTGGTACTCTTAAATTGTAATCAGATTATTCCTGCCCAATCAAAAGTTAGGCATGAGATGGTCCTTAAAGTAGGCAGTCCATTAATGGTAGCAGACGGAGTAGAGAAAGAAATTGATCCCGTAGAAAGAGTTACACCCTTTATTGAAGGAGGCAGGGCTTTGGTTCCTGCAAGATCGTTAGTTGAAGCACTTGGGGGTACTATCTCATGGGATGCAGCAAGCAAGGGGCAGGTAATAATGAAATTGGGAGATAAATCTATCGAGATGTATGTAAATGCATCTATAGTATATGTAAATAGTGGAGAGATGTCCGAAGAGAAGGGAATTGACACTCCAATGAGAATTGTAAAGAACAGGGCGGTAGTACCAGTGAGATATGTCTTTGAACATTTGGGATGTGAAGTGAAATGGGATAACGCCAAAAAGCAGATAACTATAGGCTATTAGAGAAAGCTATTTTTAAGACACTGAAGTATCTTCAGTAATTGACGGAGGGGTAATTGGATGGAAAAACAGTATTTTTACAGGAAACATATTAGAGGAATACAAAAAGTAATGCCCATAGCACTGGTGGCTTTAGCTGCTCTGTATATTGCGGCAGCTGTACTGCTACTCTTAGCCGTTAATAGTATTGATATAAGGATTAAACTGGTTCTTCTGGGTGTAGGTACAGTTATTACCACTTTTATTATTATAGAAGGTATATTAATTTGGTTCTTCTTTAGAAGATTTACAAAAGTAAATATAACACTGACAGAGGACTATATTATCTATAAGAATATTAAAGGTGAAACTAAAATAGCAGTGGATGAAATAAGAAAACTGGAGTTCCCATCTATAAAGTATACCGGTGGATGGTTAAAGATCGTTCACCCGGGTGGTAATATCAGATTGACTGTTGTTCTTGAAGGAATCGGCAGCTTCTTAAAGGAGTTGAAAGCTATCCTTGATAGAAAGGATAAGCAAAATACATATGATCCCAAGGCTATGTTTAGTTTTTATAAAACAGCCGAATTTGCAGACCAAAGCTGGGAAAGACTATATAGTATTTTCACAAAGCTGCTGCTTTTGATAGGTTTAAACCTGTTAATCGGTATCCTGTTTTTCCTTGTATCAGGTGACTTGCCTATGAAGGGAATGTGGGTCCTGGCTTCCTTTGCACTGCCTGCATTAACTTACAGCGCAGCAGAGTTTGTCATAGCAACCGCAATTGCAAAAAAATCCGATGAGGCTGCCTTTGAGGTGCCGGGAAGAGACTATTCCTTTGAAGGTAAAGTATACAGAAATACCATTCTTATATACTCTTTGCTCTACTTATTTGTGTCAGTAATATTACTGATTTTATCATACCTGTAAAGAATAAGTATAACTGGAGGAATAGTGAGAGTAAGATTATTGTTTATATTGGCAAGCTTTATTGTGTTGGTATCTTGTTCTGCTCCACAGCATATTAGCGAGAAGAATGAAGCAAGAGGGCAGGATATTAAGGCGTCAGATAACTCTAATAATACAGCTGCCGGAAAAATAAGTGATTCTGATATTCTGAACAGTTTTAATACAGACAGTTTGGATGAATTGTTTGATTCGTATTATGACAAGATTGACGGTGCACATGCAGAAGGGTACGCATATAATCTGTATCGTCTGCATAAGGGCTCTGATACAAAGACATTCATCAAGAAGTTAAGTTCTTTTGAAAAGTATAAGATTGAAGGTATTGCAGCACTTTTAGTTAGCCAGGTATTTATGGAAGAAGATATAAGTTTGGTTAATGAGTTTGAAAGTAAACATGAGAAACTTCTTAAAGATAATAGCCTGACACTTATGGAAACATATGTGGTATATGAAGTTCTTGGTGAGGTAAAGTATTTGAGAAACAGGAGCAAGGTTTATTAATATCTTTTTATTTGTTGAATGATATGGATATCAGCTTAGATTGGCTTATTTTAGAGTATAAGTATTTAATTACAATAGATGTAATAACAACTTATCATCTTGATGTAATATTGATATAAAAAGGTTATGAATACATTTACCCTAAGTTTGATCAATCAGTGGTCGGTGGAGGGATAATGAGTAAAGAGGTTAGGTTAATTAAATTTGATGAACTTCAAGGTTTATTGGAGCTTTACAGGCATCTAAACAGCAAAGATCCTGAACTTGCAGTTAATGAATCACTAAAAGGCCTGTGGAAGGATATTTTTGAAGATCCCAACATGTACTACCTGGTTATTGAGGAAGATGGGAAACTGGTTTCTTCCTGCGTTTTAGTGATAGTCAGAAACCTTACAAGAGGTGCCAAGCCATATGCACTGATAGAAAATGTTGTGACACACAAGGACTATAGAAATAAAGGGTATGGGACATCTATCTTGGAAAGGGCTGTTGAGATAGCAAAAGATAAGAGCTGCTACAAGGTTATGCTAATGACCGGCAGAAAAGAGGAGAGTACACTAAGATTCTATGAGAAGGCAGGGTTTGAAAGAGGTATAAAGACAGGTTTTGTGAAGTATTTTGACTTTTAGAATGGCAGGAAAGAATAGACTTAACTCTTAACTCTATTCTTTCCCTTTTATTAATTACCGCTTTTCATAACATCTGTCTTGTTGGGACTGTTACGTCCTTCCAGCTGGGGAGGACGCCCTTCAAATGCAGCAAATGAGATTTCTATATCCTCCAAAGCTTCCTCCGGGGTAAGGCAGCCTACTGTTACCATGTCACAGGGGCGGATGGTGTGCCAGGAAAAAGTCAAACCGACAAATGGGCTTACGCGCCCTGCTGCCATTGGCTTAATGGTCATAACAGGCTTTTTGGCACCCCAAATGATTTTATGGATGTACTCAACTTCAAGCTGCATTAAGAAACCCATGCAGTTATAAATTTGTATGTATGTCTGAACATCATATTCATTGAGATCCGAATAGACAATGAGCTCTGGCATATGGCAGGAAAGTCCCGGTATCATGCCATGATCCCGTATCATCTTAAGGTAGTCAGGCAGTCTGTCTATGGTTTTCTTGTTTTTGTTGACCAACTGCTCCACAGAAGAATGGTGGGGAAGACAAAAAGCAGCACCAAGCTTCCTGCTTTGGGCTATCACTTCTTCTGCTTCCTTGCGTGCAGCAGTACTGTCATCTACATTTATGATTGGAGTATCTACTATGATCATTTTCTTCCCTGTCCGTTCCTGGGCCTCCTTTACAGCATCAATGAGGTGACAGTTACCGGCAAAAGGCCCCATGATTGTATCAACACCCGAACTAAGAAATACCTCAAGCATAGACACAATAGCTCCTACCTTGCTATTCTTCTGTTTTATCAAATTGTCCGCAGCGGGACTGGTGTGGCTGTATCCAAGAATCCAGTTGGTTCCGATAATCATTCTTGATACCGATATACCGCTTATATTTGTCCGTGGAAACATTTTTTCCATTGATGAACCCCCTTAGAAATGAGTTGAAGCTTTTGTTTCATTTTTATCAAATAGTCTTTAGTCCTGGTTAGTATAATCTAGTGTATTCACTTAATATTGTACTTCAGTTCATCATTTTTGTCAGTATCATTACAGCAAAACATGACCTTTATTTATTGACTCAACTCAAATAAAATACAGTTTTGTTAAGGAATTTAAACCGTACATTAATATGAATATATTAGAAACTTATAGTATAATATATATGGAAGTTCATGCATACTAAGATGATAGGTTATATGGGGGAGTAATAATGTCAAGAAAGCTTCTAAGTCAAAGGCATCCGTTTTTTTATTTTACTTCAGTGTGGTTAAGA
>JBMOLK010000222.1:0-7452 GCA_049325575.1 Bacillota bacterium
CAAGCATCAATAATATCAATAGCAATTCGCGCATTTTCCAGTGCCTTATCCTTAAGAACAGCAGTTGTATCTTTAAGATCTCTTTTTATAGATTCTCTGTTATTCCATACATCATCTACAATTCTTTTCATCTCTTCAAAATCTAATGAATTTACATGTCCTGCCGATACCTGGTTCACATACTGCATAAAACCTTCCACCTTAGGCTCATAAACCATACCGACTATAGGAACCCCCAGGCTTGCAGCAAATATTAGAGCATGAAGCCTCATGCCAACCAGCATCTGTGTTTTACCGATAATACCGAGCATTTCGGATACGCTGTGTTTTTTTCTTATAACATAGCCTTTGCCCTTCATTTTGGATACAATGCTTTCAATTATGGCCAGGTCTCCGGGATAGTGCATTGGTATAAATAAAGGCTTTGCACCATATCTTTCAATTATATGGTCAGCCATCTGTGCAATTATTACTTCATACCTCTCATGCTGCGACCATTTTCTCACTGATAAGCCTATAAACGTTTCCTTAGGGTTAATACCCTCACTTATTAGTATTTGGTTTATATGATCCTCGTTTTTAGCATCTATAGTGAGGGCAGGGTCTGCTGTCACTATTATTTTGGGCTTATTGATATTTAGGCTCTCAAGCTCAGAGTATGATAGTTCTTCTCTTAAGGTTATTATATCAACCTGATTGACTATGGCTTTTGTAAGCTTGCGGTTTGTATCCTTGTTTAAAGGGCCTATACCGTTGGCGTAGATCATTACTTTCATTCCCATCTTTTTTGCAAGCCAGATCATGCCGAGATAATAAAAAAGTGAACGCGTACTGGTGTTGTCCTGTATAAGGCTGCCGCCACCGTTTATAAACAATCTGGAATTCTTCATAATAAACAGGACTTCAAAGAGGTTGAACCTGTTTATTGAATCTACATTGTATACTCGTCTTGTTTCTATGGGGTTTCTAGATAGAACAAGAATTTTAACATCCTTTTTATAGGCACGAAGATTATCAATTATGGCCATAAGCATGGCATCATCCCCAATGTTTTTAAACCCATAGTAGCCGGAAATAATTGCATCGTAATGGTACTTGGATTTGCTCCTTTCCATATTCCTGATAAGGATGGTTTCATATATTTCAAGCTGGGTTCGGCACATGTTATCAAGGGAAAAGTAAGTACTTGCCTTTTCGTAGATTTTTTCTCCCATTTCGTTTCTAATAGAATTGTCGTTAACTAAAGTCAGCAAATGTTTGGACAAGGTTTTATAGTCTCCAGGCTCAAAAAGAAAACCGTTTTTCCCACTCTCAATAAGATCGGATATACCCCCTACATTGCTGCTTATAGTGGCTTTTCTAAAAAGTGTGCCTTCCAGTATGGCATAGGGAAAGCTTTCGCTTAAGGAAGTCAGTACGTTTATATCTATACTGTTTATAAATTCATAAGTCTCATTTACCCAACCCAGGAAGAAGACCTTACCGGAAAGGCCTAAAGATTCTGCACTTCTCTCAAGAGATTTTTTTTCCTTCCCATCTCCAGCTATAAGAAACTTGACAGAAGGGTTTTTATCAATGACCAATTTGGCAGCTTGAAGAAAAGTACCCAGCCCTTTAACAGGATCAAGGCGGGCTAGGATTCCAATTATTACATCGTTTTCATCAAAGCTAAGATTATATTTCGTAAGAAACTCTTTTTTGGTCAGTTTAAGATCCCTCTGGCTAAAGTCAATACCGTTGTATACGGTAAATATATCTTGAGGGCTGAATCTTCTCTTTATGAGCATTTCCTTAAAATTTCTGGATACACCGATATAATAGTCTATAAACCTTAAAGCTACGGTATTTATAAGGCCGAAGGAAAACATTTTGAGTACGTTTTGAAGATAGTCCAGCCTGTAGTCACTGTGAACGGTTGTAACTATAGGGAGACCTATGGTTCTTTTTACCATTACTGCAACCATATTAGCTTTTGCACCATGAGAATGAATAAGCTCATAGCCATCTCTTCTAATAATCTCTAAAACCTTTCTCACATCAGTAAAGATTGTTCCTGTCTTAACAATTTCCACATTTATGCCCATAGCACGTGCGTCATCTGCAAAGGCGCCTGTCCTAAAGCTAATGAGCTTTACATCTATATGTTTACCCAGTTCCCTAACCAGTGACAGGACATGGCTTTTGGCTCCGCCTACATCCCCACCGCCAATTAAATGAAGAACCTTCATGAGAAATCTCCTTGAAAAAATTTTAGTAAATTATGTTATAAGACACTTATATTCTGTATTTTGCCCATCACATTATAGCATATAACCCATAAGCAGTAAAAGTATATTGGATGAACTTTTGTTTATATGGACAACATAAGTATAACAAGGAGATTAATAATAGAGGTAAGATATGGGTCTTGTGGAAAAGTATTTTAAAGTCTGGAAAGACTATTTGTGGATAATCCTAGGTTCTGTAATAACTGCAGCGTCCATAAACATTTTTATGGTTCCGTATAAGATTGCACCGGGAGGAGTAAGCGGTATAGCAACAGTTGTGTATTACTTGGGCAACGGACGTTTTCCTGTGGGTATCACAATGCTTGCACTTAATATTCCCTTATTTATTCTGGGTATGCGTTTTATAGGTAAAAGCTTTATAGTGAAGACTTTATTCGGAACTATTCTTCTTTCACTGGTTATTGATTCCACAGAACCGATAGCAAGGTATTTTGTTGAGAATTTTCTTGTAAGGCTTGAGACATCCTACTCACCGGATATACTATTATATGCCATATTTGGAGGAACACTAATGGGGGTTGGCTTGGGAATGGTGTTCAAGTCAGGAGCTACAACAGGGGGAACAGACCTTGCTGCCAGGATTGTAAACCATTTTATACCTTCCTTTACAATGGGTCAGACTTTATTATTCATTGATTCAAGTGTAATACTTTTTGCGGCTGTAGCATTCAATAGCTTCCAACTTGCACTATATGCCATTTTGACACTATATATCAGCTCAAAAGTTATTGATGCTATTTTAGAAGGCGTTAACTTTGCCAAAGCTTTATTTATTATATCCGACTCATCGGAGGAAATAGCTGCAAGAATACTAAGAGATCTTGACAGAGGAGTTACAGCCCTTAAGGGAACAGGAATGTATACAGGTGAGGATAAAGAGGTGCTTTTATGTGTTGTACATAGGGGGCAGCTGCCCATGCTTAAAAAAATTGTTTCTGATGTGGATAAAAGGGCATTTATAATATTAACAGATATTAGAGAGGTTTTAGGAGAGGGCTTTAAAACATATGACTGATATGTGCATAAAAATATACATCCATTTTATGGATCAAACTATGGACTTATAGAGCTTACTGTAGTATACTATTATAAAAAAATTCTAGGAGATGCATAGATGGACGAGAAGAGGTTAAATGAGCTTAGGAGATATTCCACAATAATAAGAAAGCATATTATTGAGGCAGTTTACCGTGCTGAATCGGGACACCCTGGAGGTTCGCTCTCCAGTGCAGATATAGTAACAGTTTTATATTTTAATGAAATGCGTGTGGATCCCAAGAATCCCGGGTGGGAGGATAGAGACAGATTTGTTCTGTCAAAGGGGCATTGTTCGCCTGCACTTTATGGAGCTTTGGCAGAGAAAGGTTTTTTCCCTAAAGAAGAACTTTTGAAGTTTAGACATATAGAAAGTTTCCTGGAAGGCCACCCAAGTATGAGGTATGTACCCGGGGTGGATATGTCTACAGGGTCGCTTGGGCAGGGTATATCTGCTGCTGTGGGCATGGCTATAGCGGGAAAGCTGGATAAAAAGGATTACTATGTTTATGCCCTTTTAGGGGATGGTGAAATTCAGGAAGGTCAGGTCTGGGAAGCCCTAATGTCGGCAGCCCATTATAAGCTTGACAACCTGATTGCCTTTTTAGACTATAACCATTTGCAGATTGACGGTGATATACGGGAGGTAATGTCCCCCGAGCCGGTAGGGGATAAAATCAGGGCCTTTGGATGGAATGTGGTTACGATTGACGGTCATGATTATTTTAAGATAATTGAAGCAATAAGTAAGGCAAAGCAGTCAGACGGCAAGCCAACCATGATAATTGCCGAAACAATTAAGGGTAAGGGAGTATCCTTTATGGAAAATCAAGCAGGTTGGCACGGCTCGCCTCCGAACAAGGAACAGAGGGATAAGGCTATAGCCGAGTTGGATGAAGTTTTGGCAGGAATGGGGGGCGAGTAAGATGCAAAAGAAAATAGCAACCAGGGAAGCATACGGTAATGCTCTGGCTGAAATCGGTGCCGATACAAGAATCGTAGTAATGGATGCAGACCTTTCAAAATCTACAAGAACCGAGCTTTTTAAGAAAAAGTACCCCGAAAGATTTTTTAACATGGGTATTGCAGAGGCCAATATGATGTCTGCAGCTGCAGGACTTGCATCCTGCGGCAAAATAGTTTTTGCAAGTACTTTTGCAATGTTCGCTTCAGGAAGGGCTTTTGAACAGGTTAGAAATTCAATATGCTATCCTCACCTGAATGTAAAAATTGGAGCATCCCATGCCGGCCTTACTGTAGGTGAGGATGGAGCTTCACACCAGGCTGTGGAGGATATAGCCATAATGAGAGCAATACCCAATATGACTGTGGTATGCCCTGCTGATGCTGTAGAAGCCAGATTTGCAACCATAGCTGCCTATAAGAGTGATGGGCCTTTTTATTTGAGGCTTACAAGGCTTGCAATGCCTGTAATATTTGATGAGAATAATTATAAATTTGAATTGGGCAAGGGAATTACCGTTTCCGATGGTAACGATATAACGATAGTTGCTACAGGTCTTATGGTATCTAAAGCCTTAGAGGCAGTAGAGCTTCTGAAGCAGGAAGGAATCAACGCAAGACTTATCAATATACATACAATTAAGCCTATTGATAAGGATATCATAATAAAGGCTGCAATGGAGACTGGTGTAATTGTTACCTGTGAAGAGCACAACATAATAGGTGGTCTGGGAAGTGCCGTAGCAGAGGTTTTAGTAGAGAATTACCCGGTTCCGCTTAAGATGGTGGGGGTTAAAGACAAGTTCGGTAAATCAGGTAAACCTGAAGAGCTCCTTGCAAAATACGGTTTAACACCAAAAGATATTGTTGATAGAGTTAAGGAAGCCCTTAAAATGAAAAAGTAGAAGATGGTAATAAAAAAAGATAGGTTGGAAAACCTGTCTTTTTTATTTACAAATAATACTTCTATTAGTATTTATTCAGGTGTTTACTAATAGAATGATTACTGTTACAATATGGTATAAATGTTAACGGCATTATTATAGAATGTAAAAAGTTTTAACATAAATGGAACTTTTTTATGAAGAAAAGCGTCAATATATTTTTGAGGTGATTTAATGATTAAGTATTGGGGTTGGAAAAAAGTATTTTGTATTTTTGTTTTGCTTGTTACATTGATAGTTTTACTGGTACCTGCAGCTATAGCTGCTGCAGCACCTTCCGGGAAAAACCTTGAGATGTCTGTTAAAGCTGGCTATGATGACGCAATAAGAGTCGGTTCACGAGCTCCTTTCTATATTACTCTTATAAATAAGGGAGATGAATTTTCAGGGGAAGCACAGGTTTTGATAGATACCGGATACAGAGCTAAAATGATCTACGCCGTACCGTTTAATCTTCCTAAGGGTTCAAACAAGGAACTTGTTATAAACGTCCCTGTCAATACGGCAAACAGAAAAGTTGAAGTCAGGATTGTAAGTGATGGTAAGACATTAAAGAGCCTGGAGTATAGCTTTAAAAAGCTGATTTCTCCCGAAACACCGGTTATAGGGGTTTTGAGTGAAGATAAAACAGGCCTAAGGGTCCTAAATGGTTTGCTGCTGTCAGAGAACCTTGCTTTAAGGCATCCCGAAGAGGCGTTAAAAATACAAGCGATGATTGCAGCTGGAGAAAAGCATGTAACACCTGAAAGACCTGCTGAAGTGATCCAGCTTGACGAAAGCAGTCTAGCTGTTGATGTAGAGGCTTTTTCTACTTTTGATTATATGATTATAGCAGACTACGACACCACTTTGCTGTCTGAAAAGCAAAAAGAGGCTCTTGAAGGCTGGGTTGAGAGAGGAAACGCCCTTATTCTTGGAACAGGCCCTAACGGTAAAAAGGTATACAAGGGTCTTAAAGACAGCTTAAAACCTTTTAGGCTTGAAGGTGAAAAGAGAGTTTCGATTTCTGAAGAGTTATCCAGGTTTGTAGAAAAAAAAGCACCTGAAAGTGAGACAATAGTTTTAACAGGAACTTCAGGTGAAGGAACTGTAGTTATAGGCGACAGGACTAATCCCTTGGCCGTATCATATAATAAGGGTGATGGTAAAATAATTGTTCTGGCATTTGATCCAACACTAAGTCCTCTATCAACATGGGAGAACATTAGTGAAATGTGGAGGAAGCTTCTTGCTATAGCACCTGTTACAGTCAATGAGCCTGCAAATATAGTTATGGGAGCGCATTACTCCCCTTATGGCGGATACTACGATTCCAACGGGCTTGTAAACCAGGTACCTGAAACACAGACTCCACCATTTAGAGTCCTTTTTGCCATAATTGCTGTTTATATAGTAATAGCAGGACCCTTGCTTTATATTCTTCTAAAGTGGAAGGATAAGCGTGATTTCAACTGGGTCATCATACCAGTGCTAGCCTTCCTGTTTATGGGCATTATCTATTTTGCAGGTTTTAACACCAGATATACCACGGCAGTAACCAACAGTTTTTCAGTGATTAGCCTTGATACAAAGAATAAAAAAGCCGATATACAAACAGTTATCGCAGCATTTAACAACAGGCGGAGCAGTATGAAAATAGAATACCCCAATGACTCAAACATAGAAGTTAATCAAAGCAGACCTGATAACTATAATTACTCCTCCAACCCTGACGATGCCAGAAATGCTGATATAAAAGGCAAAGTTCTGATGGGTGATCCTATAGTTTATGAGTTATACAATATTGCAATGTGGGAACCTACCTATTTATTCGGGAAAAAGTCGGAAAATATCCAAGGGAATATAATTAGCGACATCAACTTAAGCGGAGGAAAGTTATCGCTGTCAATCAGAAATAATACAGGCTTTGCCTTTAAAGAGTCATTCATATCCATGGGTAACAATTTTATAAACGTAGGAGATGTTCTCCCTGGAAATGAAAAGAAGGTAGAAATAGAGTTGGATGATCCAAATATTAAGAAAAACTATGAAGAATTTATAAATGAGCGGTACCGCAACGATTATTATCACAACCGGAATAACCGCCCGCCGGACTGGCTTATCTTTATACATATTATTGGTCTTTTACTGGTAATTGAGCTATAAGCCAACCTTGGGTAATATCATGAAGCCTTTTTAATCCCCTCCATATAACAACAACACCTGGTTCATTATCATTCCTT
>JBMOLK010000223.1:0-7397 GCA_049325575.1 Bacillota bacterium
TTGCTATCCTGTCTTTTTCGTCTATCTTTTTATCAACAGGTAAAGGTACAATAGGAGTTTTAACTACTTTTCTCCAGTACTCCACTTCCTTTAAAATCTCCGGACTTTTTGCATAATCATGAAGTTGAAGCGCGGCTGTCTTTATAGAGTCTGTTTTATCAGGCAATTTAATATCTTCACCCCTAAGCAATTGATCATATCCGGTCATTAAATCTTCTAAAAATACTCTTGAAGAAACATCATCAAAAATTAGATGATGTATAACTATATAAAGGTGGTCGCCTTCATCAGTCTTAAATAAGGCTATAGCCATCAATGGCCCTTCACTTAAATCAATAATATTTTGAGTCTCGTCCATTACTTCCTTTATGCTCGTACCAAACTCTTCACGGCCTCGAAGGTCAATGGTGCGGATATCATAGAACTTTTCACCCAACCCTCTGCAGTGAGAAACAACCTTTCCATTCTCTCTTTTAAAGACAAGTCTAAAAGCATCATGATGTTCCACTATTTTGTTCAGAACCCTTCTAAACATCTCTACATCTATGCTTTTTCTTATATGCAGCCGGAGATCAGCATTCCAGTGATTTACATATTCTATATTGTTGAAAAACCATTTTTGAAATGCAAGCATAGGTATTTCACCTTCCACGAATTCCTTACTATTCTCACTTCTAATAGGCATAACCTTTTTACTTAAGTGTTTAATTGTACTACTTTGGATAAAGTCTCTTGTACTTACGTTAAACCCTTTCTTCCTTAACTTTGAAATTACCTCTATTATTTTAAGTGAGTCTCCCCCATGCATATAAAAATCATCATTTATTCCTATTAACTTTTTTAATAATACTTCTTCCCATGCTTTTACCAAAACTTTTTCTATTTCGTTTCTTGGCGCTTCATATTCTACCCCTGTATGTACATCCCTGTTTGGTTCAGGTAAACCCTTCCTGTCTACCTTACCGTTAGGAGTAAGAGGCATCTTATCCAACCTCATGAAGAATGCGGGCAGCATATAAGAAGGCAGCTCTTTTGACAAACATTCTCTTAACTCTTGAACCGTTAGCTCACCCTCTGATACATAGTAAGCACAAAGATACTGATCTCCCTCACCTTTCTCTTTTGCCAAAACTACTGCCTCTTTTATATTTTTATGTTTTATAAGCTGACTTTCTATTTCTCCCAGTTCTATCCTAAAGCCTCTTATCTTTACCTGATGGTCTACCCTTCCCAAAAACTCTATATTACCGTCGGGCAGCCACCTGGCCAAATCTCCTGTCCGATATATCCTCTCACCTTTTTCAAAGGGATTTTCCGTAAACTTCTCTAATGTAAGCTCCTGCTTGTTCAAGTACTCTCTCGCAAGTCCTTCCCCTGCTATACATAACTCTCCTGGCACCCCTATAGGCTTTAGGGAGTTATTTCTTGCCAATATATAGACCTTAATGTTATCCAGTGGTTTTCCTATTGGAACATTAATACTGTCTTTTAGTTCTTTTAGCGGATAAATAGTTGAATAAATCGTAGCTTCTGTTGGCCCGTATATGTTTACTAGCTCTGTACTGCTAAACAAACTGTAAAATGCTTTAATCACGCCTCTTGGTATGGCCTCCCCTGCTGTAAATACATATTTGAGGTGTCTTGCTTCAGATACATCTTCCGCAGTTATTGAATTAACGAAAGCATTTAGCATTGACGGAACAAAATTTATATGAGTAACTTTTTGTGTTATTATAGTTTGCATTATGCTTGCAGGATCTTTTTCCATACCTCTACCCAGCACCGACAGCCTACCATTACCATGAAACCAGCCAAATAACTCTGCTACCGATACATCAAATGTATAGGTCGTCTTTAGAAGGTAGGTATCGTTATCAATTAAGGGATATCTTCTTTGCAGTGCTGTAAGGATGTTTACTACACTCGAATGCTCAACTGCTACACCTTTAGGCTTTCCTGTTGAACCTGACGTATATATTACATATGCCAGATTATCAGGATTGCATATTCCGTAAATATTTGAGCAATCCCTGCAATATATACTGCTATCATCTAGATCTATTATTTGTCCATCATACTTAAAACCTGTTGATATACCACTCTGTACCAATAAAACCTTTGCACCACTGTCATCAAGCATGTAAGCAATCCTATCAGCAGGATATTCGTGGCTAATGGGAAGGTAAGCACCCCCTGCCTTTAAAATCCCCATAATACCAATTATCATTTCTATGGAACGGTCTACCATTATGCCGACTACCGTATCCGGTCCCACACCTTTTTCCATCAGAAGCCTTGCCAGTTGATTAGACTTGTTGTTAAGCTCCTTATATGTTAACTGTAAGCTCTCATATATGACCGCAATATTGTCTGGTGTCTTCTCAACCTGTTCTTCAAATAACTGATGTATAGTCTTACCCCTTGGATAGTCTGCTTCTGTACTATTAAAACAGCATAGTATATCCTTCTTCTCTTCATCAGTTAATAATTCTATCTTTCCAAGCTCTATCTCAGGCTTTATTGTTATCTGCTCTAAAATGTTTGTAAAGTGTACCATCAGCCTTTTTATGGTTTCCGGTTTGAATAATTTTGTGCAATACTCTACAACAAAGCATATAGCTTCACCCTTATCTACCGCTGTTAATGTAATATCAAATTTTGATACTTTACAATCCATATTGTAAGGCAATAGCTTTAGATTTCCTGTCTCCATATCATAATTATCCACATTCTGGAGTACAAGCATAGTGTCAAACAGTGGATTTCTACTTGTATCCCTTCTTACATTAAGCTTTTCAATCAACTGTTCAAACTGATAATCCTGGTTTTCATATGCTTTTACTGCATTATCTCTTACTTCCATGAGAAAGTCTTTGAATGTCTTGTTCTCTTCTGGGAAATTCCGCATGACAAGATTATTTACAAACATACCGACCATACTTCGAAGATCTGTGTGCGTCCTGTTTGCAACAGGAGTACCTATTACTATGTCTTCCTGGCCTGTGTATCTATATAACAGTGTGTTGTATGCTGCAAGAAAAACCATATATAAGGTTACTTCATTCTTAACCGTCATTTCTCGTAATTTATTGGATATATGCCTGTTTAACTCAAAACTAATACTAGCACCTTCAAAGCTTTGTATAGAAGGTCTTTGGAAATCTGTAGGTATGTCAAGTACAGGAATTTCCCCACGGAGTCTTTCCAACCAGTATTCTTCTTGCTTCTTTAAATCCTGCTTGAGTAACCTATTCTGCCATACAGCATAGTCCTTATACTGAAGTCCAAGTTCCGGTAAAATTTCACCGTTATATAGCTTAAAAAACTCCCTGATCAGAATAGTTGAAGATAACCCGTCGGATACTATATGGTGCATATCTACAAGCATAGCAGAATCTCCATTGGCCAGCTTAACAAGCCCCCCTCTTAGAAGTGGAGGCTTTTCAAGATCAAAGGGACGTATAAAACTTTCTACCACTTCTTTAAAGTCGCTTTCGTCTGCCTCAAAATATTCTATATCGAATTCAACCTTATCAAATATTTTCTGTACAGGCTCTTTATCTAAAACATAAAAACCTGTTCGAAGTGATTCATGTCTCTTGATTAACATCCTGAATGTTTCCTCAAATTTAAATCTATCAACCGCCCCCTCAATAATTAAAACAGAAGGCATGTTATACGCCAAATTCTCTACCATGCCATCTAAAAGATAGAGTCTTTTCTGTGCAGATGACAGTGGGTATAATTCCCTCTTTTCTACAGGTTCTATTGAAGAGTATTTACTTTTTGGAGCTGTTTGCATATACTCTGATATTCCCTTTATAGTAGGTGTTCTGAATAACACCGCAAGAGGAATCTCTGTCTCGAATTCCTTATGTATTCTTGAGACTAATACGGTAGCCTTAAGGGAGTGCCCCCCTAGTTCAAAGAAGTCATTATTTATTCCAGGTTCTTCTTTCAATGACAATACCTCTTTCCAGACAAAAGCTAGTCTCTTTTCTGCTTCATTCCGTGGGGCTTCATAATCTGCTTCTACATTTATATCACCATCAGGTTCTGGAAGAGCTTTTCTGTCTACCTTCCCGTTGGGGGTAAGAGGCATTTGTTCTATCTGAATAAAGAATGAGGGTATCATGTAGTATGGAAGTTCCTTTGATAGGTACTCCCTTAATTCTGCTGTCAAAACCACATTTTCTGCTACAATGTATGCACAAAGGTAATTGTCCCCGGTTTCACTTTCTTTTGAAGCTATCACTGCTTCCTTAATGCCGCCATACTTTAAAAGTCGTACTTCTATTTCCCCCGGCTCTATCCTAAAGCCCCTTATCTTTACCTGATGGTCCAACCTTCCCAGGAACTCAATGTTGCCGTCCGATATCCATCTTGCAAGATCTCCAGTTCTATACATCCTCTTACCTGGATCAAACGGGTCTTTTACAAACTTAGTAGCAGTTAGTTCATGCCTATTAAGGTATCCTCTTACCACCCCATCCCCTGCTATACACAATTCTCCCGCAGCTCCTACAGGCTGCAAATTATTGTTTTTATCTGTTATATATACCTTGGTGTTGGCTACAGGTTTACCTATAGTTATTTTTTTATCATCTGTCAAGTCCTTTACTGTGGACCATACAGTCGTTTCTGTCGGTCCATAAACGTTATATTTTTTTACTTTCGTAAGCTCCCTTTTCAGTAAATCAAAAAGCTTAGGCGGTAATGCTTCACCCCCTATTATCAGTTCATCCAATTGTCTTAAGCCATCTATACCGACATTATTTTCGACAAGCATTTTTAGTCTTGAAGGAGTACTCTGGAGCATGTTAACCTTATTTTTCACAATTAATTCTCCCAAGAGCTTTGGGTCTTTCTGATGTTCTTCGTCGGCTATTACCACTTTCATACCCTCTGTCAAAGGTAGCAAAGTCTCAAGAACAAATATATCAAAGGATATTGTAGTCAGTGCCAGTATTGACTTTTCTGGTAAAAAAGCTATCTTATCCTTCATTCCCTTAAAAAAGTTGATAATATTTATATGCTCAACCATTACACCTTTGGGTTTTCCTGTCGACCCTGAAGTATAAATTACATATACCAGGTTCCTAGAGTCACATATATTGTTCAAATTGTCCCTATTACTGCTGTAACAATTATTATCAAATACGTCTATTCTTTCTCCACTAAAATCAACTTCACCAAGTTTCTGAAAGTAACTCTCCTGAGTCAGTATAATTCCAATATTGCTGTCTTTTATCATGAATCCGACTCTTTCACCAGGATATCCAGGATCAATAGGAAGATAAGCCCCCCCTGATTTCAATACAGCTAAAATTGAAACTATCAACTCCACTGACCGGTTTACCATTACGCCTATAATGGTGTCAGGCTTTACACCTTTTAACCTTAATACTAAAGCTAATTGGTTTGACTTTTCGTTTAATTCCTTGTAAGAAACATTTATACCATTAAACACTATCGCCGTGTTTCTAGGCGTCCTTTCTGCCTGCTCTTCAAACAGTTCATGTACTGTCCTGGTTTTCTGGTATTCTACATTTGTTTCGTTGAAGTCAAAAAGCAGCTTGTTCTCTTCCTGTTCCCCAAGTATCCTGATATCTTTAATTTTAGTACCTGAGTTTTCTTCAATTTGGTCTATAACCTTAATCATATGTCCTGCTATTCTATTTATATCCTCAGTATCATAAACCGTGGAATTATAAGAAAATTTTATATTCAGGCTATCTCCAGGTATAATAAAAATACCAAAATCATAGCTAATCTGTTCAAAGAAATCAAAATTCTTTATTTCAAAACCTATATCACCTTTTTGAGACGTATTTGAAATACTCTCCTTAATAGGGTAGTTTTCAAAAATCAATACATGGTTTAACAAATCCTGTTTTAGTACTGTATTGGACTGTATTTCAGCTAAAGGCACATAGCTATACTTTTCGTACTCAAGAGCTCCTTGTTGACACACTTCTGCCATCTCAAGAAAAGACTTTTCGTCTTCACTCGTAATTCTAACAGGTACGGTATTTATAAATAGTCCCACCATTTTTTCAATATCGGATATCTCGGAAGGTCTTCCAGAAACTACAACACCAAATACTACATCGTTTGTGTTGTTATACCTTCCAAGTATAATCCCCCATATCGTTTGAAAAATTGTGCTTAATGTCAGACTGTTGTTTTGTGCTATCTTACTTAGTTTATTTGTCTTCTCTTTCCCAATAGAGACAGAGTGCTCTTTCATCAAGTACTTTCTTTCGTCCAAGTTCTTACTTCCGATAATAACAACATTAGTCTCATAGCATTTAAGGTATTCCTTCCAGTAGCCTAGAGCCCTCTCTTTGTTTTGACTTTCCAGCCACTTTATATAACGACTGTATGGAATTGCTGTTTTATTATATAACGGCTTGCCATTCTTTAAACTGCTATAGAAACTGAAGAAGTCCTGCATAACAATCCCGTTACACCAACCGTCCATAATTATGTGATGGTAGCTCCATATTATGTAATATTCCTTATCCGATAGTTTTAATGCCGAAATTCTGATAGAAATATCCTTTTCCAGATCAAATCCTTTATTCCTGTCGCTTGCTTTAAAGTCATTTACATAACTATCCTGATGTTCTTTAGACAAGTACGATATATCCTCAAAAATTACCTTGGACTTTCTTTTGTTTAAAACTAGCTGTACAGGCTCCCTCATTTTCTTATATATGAAAATAGTTCTAAATACATCATACTTTTCTATAAGTAGGTTGAAACTCTCTTCAATCTTATATAAGTCTATATCACCTTCAATCTTTACACCCAGTTGTTCAAAATATGTGGATGATCTTTTATCCTTGATATACTCAAAAAGCATACTTTCCTGCATAGGTGAAAGTGGATAAATATCTTTAATATCACTCTTGTTAAACATTGTTAAACCTCACTCTCTTACTGTCATTTCCATATATTAAACCAATTATTTAAACATATCATTTAAATTGTCTATCAAATCGTCAAAATCCCTTTTACTAAGTCTTGAATGACTAAAATCACTTAGTGTTTTTTCAGAATCTTCCTTTTCAGTGCAGTGAGTAATTATCTGCTGCAGTTTGTTTATATATTTATCTAACAAGTCTAGAATGGTTTGTTCTTCATATTCATGACGATTGTAGTTGACAGTAACTCTAAGGCTTCCACCTGACACAAAGCTTAGCATATCAAGTACATGTAATCTTTCAGACTCTGGGCTTACTAAATCACCTTTTAATACATCCGGTCCCTCTCGAATGTCCCCATTATTATCCCGGCTGAACTGCCCAAGGTAGTTAAAGCTAAGCTCCGGGTCAAGCCTAAACTCCATACCCTTTTTAAACTCATCAGGTGTAAGGTACTTGAGCAGTCCA
>JBMOLK010000224.1:0-7377 GCA_049325575.1 Bacillota bacterium
GTAAGAGTTGTTAAATCTTGGGCGCCACTCAACTGTGCCATCTTCACGTTAATATTTTCTATGTTTGAATCAAGTTTCGATTTTAATTTAGAATAATAATTATCCAATTTTGATCAAGATAAAGTATTATAATTAATATTTGATCAAGAATAAAAATCTATCTTTATTTGATTTATAGTAGAATTTATATAATCATTGTCATCTTTTGTGTAAAATCATTTTACCAAACTTTGAAATTTTGTATCTATATCAACCTTATAAGAGTTCAATAAAGATCATATATACTCATTTACATCTCAAGAATAATAACTAAGTTTTTCATAATTAGATATTGAAGAAGAATATAATGATTTTAGTTTTTGCGACAAAAGATCTGATGTTGAATCTTTAATTTGATCTACAAATGATTGAATAGTATCATATTTTCATATATACAAAACATTAACTTTATCTACTAATCATTTATATGTATCATGTTTTGAAATAAGTTCATCAAGTTTAACTTTATTTGATTTTACAGATGTTAGAAAATCCTTTTTTTCAAGCCTTAAGGTAGCATAACTAGTTTCAAATCAAGACAATTGTGAAGCATAACTAGTTCAAAAAGAAGATATTAAACTAGTATATTTTTGTTTGAATCAATCAATCTCAGATCACAAAGAAATAAGTTGATTGTTGTAATCAGCATCAGTAATTAAATTGTATTTCTTTTTGTCTCAAAGTATCAATATTTTAGAGTTTATTGCATTGTAATCACTCAGTAAATCAGTTTTGCTAGAAAAATAAGTGGTCATAAGCCCGTTAGACAAATCCCCTAATTTCAAAGAATTTATAGCATCCAATATTACATAATCCATTTCCTGAGTAAGTTTCTTGGACAATAAATTAATTTTAGACAAAGTATCATTATTTTTCGCCTCAAGATTTGTCAATAAAGTATTTTTTGTAGAAGAAAAATCTGATGTCAATCAAGTTAAAGATGATCAAGTAGTTTGAGCCAAAGAAAAACCAGTAAATAAAGCTCAAATCAACATTAATGTACTAAAATATTTTTTCATTTCAAAATGGTTTAATATTTAAAAGATTGCCCATTTGTACTCTTTTATAAAAATTTTTCAAGTAATTTTAACAAAAATAGTATAGAAAATTTAAATAAAATGCATATAAATTGATTGATTATCAAATCATAAAAATTATAATTACTAATTTAAAATTTAATTAAGAAAACTATGGAATCTATAAATCTATATAAGTACATAAAAAATTGATTGTTCTTAAAAAATCTTGAACAAAATAATCCATATGATACAATAATATTTGAGAATTTTGATAACAAAGAAATTGAAATTAGCAAAAAACTAAATGTCACAACATTAAAAGATATTGGCTATGAATTCGGCATAAATTGAGCATTAAGCAAACATCTAAAAAACAAAAAAAATCCATTAATTATTATTGATAATTTAAGTATCATATATTTATTACCTACTCTTAAACATATAGAAAACATAAATATAATTAACCTTTGAACTTGACTTAGTTGATACATAAATAAATCTCTTATTGATAATGATGACTTATGAATAATGTGAAATTATAATATTGATATATACGATCCATATGATATGGAAAGCTTTTTTAAAGTTCTACAAAAAAATTGAAATAAATATATTAGAATAGCAGACAAGGAATTGCCAATAAAATTGTTTTGAGAGTGAACAGAACATGCAGAATATGATAGCTGAATAATATCTCTTGATTCATATTGAATAAACTGAGAAGAGTGATTAATTCTTTGTTCATGATACATGCTTTGAGAATGTTTAAGTGCTATTTCAAGCTTACAACAAGACTGAAAGCTCTACTCATGAGCAATAATACTAAAACACAATTTTAATATAAATGAATCTCTTGCACAAAAAATTAACTCAATCAATAAAATCATATATATATGCGACAATAGACAAACAAATTGAATTAAACAATTGATCATATGAAAATTATGTTGAATTTGAATATATGATACTGAAATACATATAATCAGTCCTGAATATGATAACATAAATACAAACCTAAATGATTACATATTTGAACAGGCACAATATGATGCTAAATGAATCTATGAAAAACTTTCATCAATATAATAATTAATTTCTTAAATAATTAAAAAAATCTGGCTATAAACCAGATTTTTTATTATATAGACAATGTGAATAGTTAGAGGTAAAGCTGAATTATTTGACTTAATTTTAATTACCTTTATTTAGAAAGGTGGTCCATCCCCACGTTCCCGTAGGGATACCTTGTTACGACTTCACCCCAGTCATTGATTCCCTTCTAAACCCACATGATGGATCTTCAAAGAGCCCCAACTCCCATGGTGTGACGGGCGGTGAGTGCAAGGAACAGGGACATATTCACGGCGGCATGGCTGATCCGCCATTACTAGCGATTCCAACTTCATGTAGTCGAGTTCCAGACTACAATCCGCACTAGGGATTGTTTTAAAGATTTGCTCCATCTCGCGATATTGCTTCTCGTTGTACAACCCATTGTATTGCCTCTGACGCCCTAGATATAAAGGCCATAGTGACCTGACGTCATCCTCTCCTTCCTCCTCGTTACCGAGGCAGTCTACCTAGACATCCTAACTAGGTATAAGGGTTGCGCTCGTTCCCGGACTTAACCGGACACCTTGCGGCACGAGCTGACGACGGCCATGCAGCACCTGTACTGCGCGCCTTACTTGCGTAAGGCTAGCTAACTTTCATCAACGACACACAGTATGTCAAATCTAGGTAAGATTCTTGGCTTATTATCCAATTAATCGAGGCAATCCACCGCTTGTGTGTTCCCCCGCCTATCCTTTTGAGTTTCGGTCTTGCGACTATACTTCCCAGGCGGCACGCTTAACCCGTTAGGTTACGGCACTGATCCAGCACTTCATATTATATGATTTTCATCAATACAAAGTGCTGGACCAACACCTAGCGTGCATAGTTTACAGCTTGGACTACCAGGGTATCTAATCCTGTTTGCTACCCAAGCTTTCGTCCCTCACCGTCAGAACAGATATAGCTAGCTGCTTTCGCTTTCGGCGTTCCTTCCGATATCAACGGATTTCACCCCTCCACCGGAAATTCCACTAGCCCCTATCTGTCTCCAGCTTAACAGTATCTACCCCCTTTCCTCGATTGAGTCGAGGTATTTGAAAGTAGACTTATTAAACCGGCTACGGACCCTTTACGCCCAGTAACTCCGGATAACGCTCGGGACCTACGTATTACCGCGGCTGCTGGCACGTAGTTAGCCGTCCCTTATTCCTGGGGTACCGTCATTCGTCTTCCCCCAGAAAAGAAGTTTACACCCCGTAAGGCTTCATCCTTCACGCGGAATCGCTGGGTCAGTCTTGCGACCATTGCCCAATATTCCCCACTGCTGCCCCCCGTAGGGGTATGGGCCGTGTCTCAGTCCCATTGCGGCCGGTCACCCTCTCAGGCCGGCTATCCGTCATAGTCTTGGTAGGCCATTACCCTACCAACTAACTGGTGGTCCGCGCACTCCTCCTAGAGCGATTGCTCTTTCCTATAGGTATTCTCATTTCCTACAGCGTATAAAGGATTAGCTGCGTTTCCGCAGTTGTCCTTTACTCCAGGGCAGATTATGCACGTGTTACTCGCCCGTCTGCCACTATCATGTATTGCTACATAACCGTTCGACTTGCATGTGTTAAGCGTTCCGCTAGCGTTCATCCTGAGCCAAGGTCAAACTCTTCAAAAAAGCTTTACCTCTACTTATTTACATTATCAGGTATAAATATTAAAGATCTAACTATATATACTATTGGTGGCGTCAATTTACTTTCCCAGCCCCAAAGAGACCAGTATCATCAACTGGAAAAGGCTTAACTTCTGTGTTCGGAATGGGAACAGGTGTGACCCTTTACCACGTCAACACCACCAGTAGTATATATAATTTTAAATAACTCACTATAGATTGATATATTCAAGAAAACAACAAGTCCCTCGGTCTATTAGTATATCTAAGCTAAATATGTTACCATACTTACACATGATACCTATCTACTAGTAGTCTCCTAGTGACCTTACCCTTTAAAAGGTGAGCAACCTAATCTTGGAATGGGTTTCCCACTTAGATGCTTTCAGTGGTTATCCCGTCCTAGCTTAGCTACTCGGCTGTGCCAATGGCTTGACAACCGAACTACCAGAGGCTAGTCCACTCCGGTCCTCTCGTACTAAGAGCAGATTTCCTCAAGTTGCTTACGGATGTGATAGATAGGGGCCGAACTGTCTCACGACGTTCTGAACCCAGCTCGCGTTCCGCTTTAATGGGCGAACAGCCCAACCCTTGGGACCTACTACAGCCCCAGGATGCGACGAGCCGACATCGAGGTGCCAAACGGAGTCGTCGATATGGACTCTTGGACTCCATTAGCCTGTTATCCCCGGAGTAGCTTTTATCCGTTGAGCGGATCCCCTTCCACTCGGATGATCCGGATCACTTTCACCTAGTTTCCTATCTGTTCGACCTGTTAGTCTCGCAGTTAAGCTGGCTTATGCGAATATACTTTCACCACGGTTTCCATCCGTAGCAAGCCAACCTTTGTACGCCTCCGTTACTCTTTAGGAGGCACCCGCCCCAGGTAAACTGCCCAGCTAGCACTGTCCCCCAATTCTTGGGGTTAGTTACGCATCATACAACGAGTGGTATCTCAACGACGACTCAAACAGTCCCAAAAGACTGCCCTCAAAGTCTCCCACCTATACTGAGCGTCATATGCCACGTAACAATACCAACCTGCAGTAAAGCTTCACAGGGTCTTTCCGTCTAATCACACCCATCCGGCATTTTTACCGGAATTGTAATTTCACCGAGCCTAGGAATAAGACAGTGTGGGGATGGTTATGCCATTCATGCGGGTCGGAACTTGCCCGACAAGGAATTTCGCTACCTTAGGACCGTCATAGTTACGGCCGTCGTTTACCAGTGCTTCGCTCCCGAGCTTGCACCCAAGAGTTTAACATTCTGGTAGTGGACAGGCATCACCCCCTATACATCCACTTTCGTGTTCGCAGGGAGCTGTGTTTTTGATAAACAGTCCCCCCCACTCTTTCGCTGCGGCCTCGATTTCTCGAGGCAGGACTTATCCCGAAGTTACGTCCGCTATTTTGCCGAGTTCCTTATCCCTAGTTGTCTCGAACGCCTTGGTATTCTCTACCAGCCTACGTGTGTCCGTTCTCGGTACGGGCTGTTTATAAATAAACTTAGTGGTTTTTCTTGGCACCAAAACTATAAGAATAAATACATCGAAATGTACCTTTTCCCAAAACTCTTCTTGCTCTACTTGCGGATTTGCCTACAAATAGCCATATAGGTTACCCTATATTCGAGTTGTTCCAGGAACTCCAATCCTTAAGAAGCTCTTACACGTCCCAATGCGTTACCGCTTCATTTTATAAACAGGCAACGGAATATTAACCGTTTTTCCATCGGCTTCACCTTTCGGCTTATCCTTAGGTCCCGTCTAACCCTACGTCGATGAGCGTTGCGTAGGAATCCTTAGGCTTTCGGCGGTACGAATTTTCATCGTACATCGTTACTCATGCCAACATTTTCTCTTCTATACAGTCCACCGATCCTTACGAATCGACTTCATCCCGTATACAATGCTCCCCTACCCCCTCTGATTACTCAGAGAGTTTCGACTTCGGTGCATAACTTAGCTCCGTTACATCTTCGGCGCTCTCCCACTCGTCCAGTGAGCTATTACGCACTCTTTAAAGGATTGCTGCTTCTGAGCAAACCTCCTGGATGTCTTAGCAGAAAAACATCCTTCTCCACTTAGTTATGTCTTAGGAACCTTAGTCAGAAATCTGGGATGTTCCCCTCTTGACCACGGAACTTATCTCTCGTAGTCTAACTCCATGGATTTCCTATAAGCATTCGAAGTTTGGCAAGGTTTGGTAATGCCTCTCGGCACCCCTAGCCTTACCAGATCTCTACCTCATACAGATCATCTCCACAGGTCAATCCTAAAATTGTTTCGGGGAGAACCAGCTATCACCACATTCGATGAGCTTTTCACTCCTACCCACAAGTCATCCGAAGGACTTGCAGCTCCAACCGGTTCGGACCTCCATACCACTTTCGTGGCACTTCATCCTGCTAATGGGTAGCTCATGTGGCTTCGGGTCTATTGATACTAACTAAACACCCTATTCAGATTCGGTTTCCCTTCGGATCCGGCTTTACCTGCCTTATCCTTGCTAGTACCAATAACTCGTTGGCCCATTCGTCAATAGGTACGCGGTCACCCGAAGGCTCCCACTCCCTTGTAAGCCGAAGGTTTCAGAATCTATTTCACTCCCCTTCCTGGGGTTCTTTTCACCTTTCCCTCACGGTACTATGCGCTATCGGTGTAGATAAGTATTTAGCCTTATGCCGTGGTCGGCACAGATTCAAACCGGATTTCACGTGTCCGATCATACTCGGGAACAAATCCACAACAGAGACCAACATTTCCTTTACAGGGCTTTAACCTTCTATGACCTACCTTCCCAGATAGTTCAAGTATATTGATCTTTTTTTACTGTCTGAATGAATCCTAGTTCACTCAAGATATGTCCCACTACCCCTCCATAGCAACGGCCAGGACCTTGACACTATAGAGGTTTAGGCTCTTCCCAGTTCGATCGTCTCTACTACGGGAATCTCTTACGATTTCTTTTCTTCATGGTACTGAGATATTTCACTTCCCATGCTTGTACTTCTGCAATGCAGAATACTCCGTAAACGGAGTGGGTTGCCCCATTAGGAAATCTACGGCTATAACGGTTATAGGCACCTTACCGTAGCTTTTCGCAGCCTTTCACGTCCTTCATCTGCTTATCTACCCAAGGCATCCCCCTTCGGCTCTTAAACAGACTTGCTGTTTCTTAAATATATCAATTTATAATGTAACTATTAACGATCTTCTTTGAAGCTGATAACCACTATAATCATTTGAAGTTCAATTTCAAGAGAAAATTATATTTTTTTGCACAAAATACAATTATATAGTTTATGTGCTTATATAGCCTATATTCTCCGTAAATACTTTTCATAAATAAACAATTTTCTCAAGAAATTTTATCTTTTTTTGATTATTAGAAAAAAAACATGTATATAATTGATATAATTATTCGCAAAAAAATGATCAACCGGAATCTTATCTGGAAAGAACCCTTAGTAGTTTTATGTGAAAAAAATATCATACCAAATAACGAACCAACAAATCCTCACAATAATGTAATCATCAATAATGTATTTTCGCTAACGCGCCACATTCATAATTTTGCTTTAAATTTATCTAATCAA
>JBMOLK010000225.1:0-7292 GCA_049325575.1 Bacillota bacterium
CTTTTGATGGGAGCCTATCCATATACGTACACTCCAATAAGATTCCAGCTCTCAAAAGATTCAGCAGACAATATTTATGTCAAGGTATACAAGGTAAATCAGGGAAGCCTTGATTTACCAAGGCTGTTCTATGAGATTCAATCAAGTGATGATCCAACTATAGTCGGGGACTGGACGGTCAAGAAAACCATTGACGACAGCTTTTTTGCCCCCGGAGCTGAAAGTGCCATAACACTTATTTCGGGCGTAGGGCCAAACAATAGAATTTACTATAAAATAGTTGTTAAAACAGATACCACAAGTGATAGACTCGAATCAATGTCAATGTACTATATTCTTGCAGAAGACACAAGTAAATCGCCTGTGCCAAACGGCATAACCGTAATAGGCAGAGATTTGGTTACAAGAACAGTAATGATAAATGGGCAGCCGGTTTTGCAGAAGTCTACAGATGTCACCATATCCTGGGATAAACCGGCTAACTGGGATGAGATAAGAGCGAACACGGATGTTGATAGTGATGTTGTATTCCAGGTTCTTCTGAATGTGAACCAGGCTGAAGTAAATATTGAGCCCTATCCGGAGCTTAAAGCTGATGGTGTCTTATACGGATACTTTCCACTAAAGTATAGAAGGGTGTTGTATTTTTCGTCAAAAAGTGTCAAGGAAAATGGAAACCGGCTTGAGTATACCATCAAAGGATTTGATTTGTTTAAAGGAAAGTACTTTTCCGGAATTGGAGGAGACGGCAATCCTGTAATTGTTGATGAAACCATAGATAACCCGGAGAATTATCCTGCTTTTTTGCTTCCTAATAAAGTATATTACATGCAGATGTATACAACAAATGCAGTCAATAGAAATACCACCGAATTGGAAAACATGTCTGACAAGTCTGTTATAGTAAGTTTTACCACCCGTTCTGCAGTGGAGGTAGATGTCCCTCTGCCTAAGAACTTAAGATTAAACAGGAATGAAGCCGATGTTACTATCAATGACACTACTATCGTATCAAACTTTATCGAGCTTCAGTTTGACAAGGTAAACGTAACCTGGAATAACTATATGTCTGATACCACCGTATCAAAAGCTGTATACTATGACCTGTACATGAGTACAAGGTCTGATATAAATTCCTTTAGAATGATAGGCAGTACCCAGACACTAAACGGAGACCTGGCTTTTATCGGGGCAAGCGATGAACAGAGTACGTCTATAAGAGTTATTATAAGAAACTTTTCTCCGGACAACCCTGCCTATACTCTATTTGGGTCCAAACTACGGCCAAATACAACCTACTACTTTGTCGCAAAAACCAGACTGTCCATTTCCGGGCAGAGTGTGGACAAGGAATCCGTTTCTACCGCTATTCTTTCTGTAACCACTGTTAGAGGGGTAATAGGAATACCTGATGATTCTTCCAAGAGGCCTTTAGCCCCTACCGACTTTAAGATTGCTGAAGATGAGGGCGGTAACCTGCAGGTTACAGGGTCACGTGCAGTATTTTCCTGGTCCAGACAGGAAACAGATGTAGTTTATGATATTATTTGTACATCAAGAAGGCTGGAAACAGACGAGGGCCCGTACGATGGAGCTGAAGATGCACTGTATCAAAGCTTTAGAGCCGTATTTGCAGATATATTGCTGGACCCGTCACTGGAGACACTGGCGGAAAACTTTGAATATAACCCGGTAAGCAGGGAATGTAAATTAACTATAGATAAATGGCTTTTCCCAAACAGGCTTTATTATTTTAGTATAAGAGCAATTAGAAGGTCGGACAATACAAACTATAGTTCATGGGTTTCTATTCCCGTTACTACTGCACTCATTGAACAGCCTGCTTTGCTGGAAGCTGTAAAGGATGTACAGTTGGGATTTTTCTTTAATGATGAGGATCTTAATGTAAGAACCGAAGACTATAATGTTTATATTAAAAGTGAAAACGATCTAAAGTACAATTTTGTCACCAAAGACAGGTATACTATGGCCAAATTCGGTCCCACCTGTTATGCGAGACTTGTAAACCTAAAGCCTAATACCTCCTACGATATAAAGGTATACAAGAATAATGACGAAACTCTTGTGTTTTCCAGGGAAGGTATGGAAACAAGAGACGGCTATCACCAGATTGAATTAAAATGGAGGGGGCTGCCGGGATACAAATACGAGCTGACTGTAAAAACGTTATATGATAATGAGTATACAGTACTTGCTGACCAGAACTTGGAGGAATATGTAAACAAGGACGGCAGAATACTTCCTTACTATACGGAGAAAAACATCAAAACAAGCAGCACAAATCAGGAGTACTATTTCGCCAGAATAAAAACCATTCCGGTGAAAACAGCTGACGGCTATTTTGAGGATGTACCTCTAAAATCTAACACAAAATATTATGTGAAGGTCCGTGCAATTAAAATTGACCCTATAGATCCTACGATAGTTTCATACTCAAAGTATGTGGGTCCAGTAGATATCAGGACAGACTTTAACCAGGATGATTACGATGACGAAGATATGGACACAAAGAAGAAAGCCTCGTTCCTTGATAGAATACGTAAGTTTGAAGAGGCACTGTATTGGAGAATAGATATTGGAAACGGACTATCCAATAAGCTTCTTCTTAAGGGCGACAGAATGGTTAATGCAATCGAAAACAACGGGCCATATCCTTTTACGCTTGATATTTCAAGGTATGCAGAAGGTGTCTCCATGGACATAATATATGTTCCCGTTAGTGTTATAGAAATACTTGATACGGATGACAAGAGTCTGGTAATAAAGACCTCCGGAGCTGAGTATACCTTAAGGCCCGGAACTATAGACACGCAAAACAGGGAAGTCGTTGAGCTTAAGAGCAAATCCAATATAAATGATATATATTATAAATTCAATATAAACCGTTTGGCCAAGTCATCGAAGGTTCTGCCCCAAGGGGCCAAGCCTTTGTCAAAGATTAATGACTTCAGCATGGATGCAGTAGGTACGTCTATAACCTATATGAAGCTGAAGGAACAGATAAATGACAGGGTATACAATAAAGACTCGGGACTTGTTCAGCAAAAGCTAAAGGAGTTTTTAAGCACCAGCACAAAAAGCACTGTAACTTCAAAGCAGCTTGAAACTGTTATATCAAAATTAATAGGTGACATTGAAATGGAGCTTTCCTTGTTCCTCAAGAATAAAATTGAAGGAGGAAACGGATCATATCCAATAGTAGCAGGCACTAAGACAATAAGAGATTTTAACAAGCCGTTGATGACCAAGCTTACATATACCGATGAAAAGGGACTTAAGCTTCCCTATGTCTGCTATGATGGAATTGAAAAGTGGCAGAAAGTGTTGGCTAATACCGTACATATTGCAAACAGCATACTGTTTAATACCATAAAGACGGGAGAATATTCAATCCTTCTTATAGAGGCTGCTTCCAATGATGTTCCGGAGGATTATCCGCTTTCTAACGATATTAAAACACTAGTATCAAAGTATGACCTTACCGAGGTCTTTGGTTCGTTAAAATCCTTCTATCCTGAAGACCCTGTTAAAGTAAAGGAAATAATTCTGCTGTATGAGAAGGTGGTTGGCAAGGATATACGAAGTTCCGGACTTACTGTTATGCAAAAGGCACAGAAATATGGCCTTGAAGATCTGATAAGCATTGGCGGGGTATCAAGGGAAGTAAAAAGGCAGGAGACGGCAAAAGTCATTATGATGGTATACTCTGACAAAACAGGAGTATATACCGACAGCCTTATACCCGGCAGATACATTTATATTAGTGATGAAAAGGACATTGAGTCAAAGAATTACAAGCATGTGCTGATGACGGTAGACTTGGGAGTATTAAATCTTGACGCAAAAGGCGCGTTTGCTCCCAATAAGCCCATAACCAGGGCAGAACTGGCAAGTGCATTTGTAAAGTTGCTTAAGCTTACCGGAGATGTGTGACGGGTTTTTGGTTATAAAAAGCGTGTATAATCAAAGTACTTAATAGGAGAAATGATTATGGCAAGGGTTAAGAGAATTACCGGATTACTCCTTATATTGGTGTTGATTTTGCAGCAAGGCATTTATAATGTGGTTCTTGCTTCTGAAGAGCATTTACAGACTGCTCCAGCTATGGTCCGGGTGGAACAAAGGAACGTAGATGAACCTCCTATTGGCTATAATGAATTTGATACTTATTACGCTGACTTTAAGTGGAATGTAAGTTTCCCACCTGATGCATCCGCAGGGTTTTTGAATATTTATCTTCAGGAAATAACCAAGCCGTACAGGCCTCCAAGGACCCGTACATTGAAGGAAAGAGATCTTCCGGGCAGTCTGACCTCCTTTAGATTAAAAGAGCTGAATTCAGGAACTATCTACTATGTTGATATGACTGCATATCATACATATGTAATTGATAGTACAACTTACAGAAGCCCTGAATCAATACCTTCCAACAAGGTTAAGGTTCTAACCGATATTAGTATCAATGCATATTCCTATGGGACAAATAAGATCAAGATAGAATGGGATGATGTGTGGAACAGTTCGCGAAGAATAGACTATAAGCTTTATATATCGGAAAACAGCAGCTTTACCAATACCCCCCCAATATATATAGGACAATCACAGATAGGACAGGACAAGCCTGTAACTGTAAATGAAGCCACAGGTAAACTTGAGTATGTCCATACAGTAAGAGATTCGGGAAGGGTTTACTATGTAAGGATTGAACCTGATGTGGCAGAGGATGAGTTAAAGAGAACCCAGTTCTCAAAGACCGTTTCTGTAAGCAGTTTTATCCTTGTTAGGACTACAAAAATATCTACCAGCGACTCGGGTGTCATATGGAAACTTGAATGGAGCCCTGTTGTCACAGGCCTAAGTGACAGCAGTATTAGAATTGTTTATCATGTTTATAGAGGAGTAATTGGTTCCAATGATTTACCCCAGTATATGGCTGCAGTTGACGGTACAAACTTTTTTATAACCCTGCCCCCGGGAGAGATCCAAAATTATTTTATAATAAGGGCCATAGTCACAAGAGACGGACAGGAAGTCTATAGGGGTGTAAGAATCGAATCGGACAGGATTATAGTAGGGGAGCAGGAAGTACCGTCGCGCCCCGCTGCTCCGGAACTTGCAGGTAAATTTGAAAGGGTTGAGGGTGACCCAATAATAAGCTATGATTCAGAACTAAAGCCTAACAGTGCCACAGTTCTATGGAGGGTGCCCACAAAGGGTGATGGTCAGATAGACAATGATGTAGCCTATGACATCTGGCTTCTAAATGACCCAGACCTTATAGACAATCCGCCTTCCGGTACAAAGATAGCTTCAGATGTCAGAATGGGAAGCAGTAACTTTATTCTAAACGGTAATACCCTTGTAGGCTACAAGTATACTGTGTCCAATTTGACTGCCAATTCAACCTACTACCTGAAAATAGTAGCCAAAAAGCAGTTTATTGAATATGTTGACGATATACTTCAAAATGTTACTTATAACTCGGACCCTGCGATAAAGGTTATCATAACACCAGCAAGAGGTCCTATCGATCAGCCACGGGTACCTGCAAGGCCGCCCCTTAAAGTAAAGAAAACAGCCCAGGGTAAAGATATGATTACAAGGAATACAGTAACTATACAGCTAAAAAATCTGTGGTATGAACAATATAATTTTGCGGCCAACAGGTGGGAATATATAAGGAGCGAAAAGCTTGATGAGAACGATATACCGCCTTTTGACCCCTTAACAACTGTTGTGGATGATGTATACTATAGAAAAGTAGCCTATGACTCCGGTGTCACAATAGATGTGGGCTGTGTCAGGTTTATTGAGGGAATGTCATACGAGGAGATTAATACAATTACTGCTGACAGTATAACGAATTTCCCTGTTGCAGCCAATGATCCTTTGGAAGATTCCCGGTTAAACCCTGACAGGATGAAACATAATATTGATATTACTTTGACCAATCTTGAACCCAATACTGTATACATTATATGGGTGAGGGCTTCAAGACAGAGTGTCAACCTTACATCAGGACCGTCAGACCCCATCATAATTACAACAAGTCCTATAGTTACTGCCCCCATTGAAAAACCTGTTGTACCTGCATTTAACTACAATCTGCCAAGTGATACTCATATTGATGTAGGGTGGGAGTATAATACCAAATATAACTACTATTTGAAATACGGGCTTGAAGATAATATTGATGCAGCTGTAGGTGATGCAAGGATAACGCCTGAAGACCTTTATGAGTCTGTATATTACAGGGTAAAGGACTTGAACCCGGATACACTGTATTATTTTTGGATACAGGCGGAATCAGTGAATGAAGCAGGCCAGACAAGCAGGTCAGAGTGGAGCGATGCATACCCTGTCAGGACTCTTCCCTATATTCCACCTGACACCCCGAAGGGCTTTGGTATCAAAAACAGCAGTGATGCAATTACAAAGAACAGCATAACGTTTGAATGGATACAGGAAGAAAATGTTGAATATATACTTGAGATTGCTAGCAACATAGACTATAAGGATGCCAAGGAATATGAAGTGGGGATGGGCTCCGAATTTAAGGTTAACGGGCTTTTGTCCAATCACAGGTATTACGCAAGGCTTTATGGCTATGATTCCCTGAAGGATTTGAGGTCGGAGCCCACTCAGAGTATTACGGTGAGGACAAAGAGAAGCAGTGACGACTATGACTCTGATCAGGACATAGAAAGTGTTATAACCGGGGAATATATAGAAAAAGGCACTGTCATAACCGGGGGAATATGGGATATCAGGATAGTAGGGGTTAATGCGGACCGGTTTGTTGAGTATGCTTTAAATGATAAGGAGCTTGACTATAAAATTGACCTGAAAAAGCCTCCTTCGGCCTACAACAAAGCTAAAATACTGGTCTCGGACAAAGTATTTAAGGCCCTTACAGGACTTAAGGAGAATCTTATAATCGAAACAGACAAAACCTCTATTGTAATAAGGCCGGGCGTACTTACTTCAGAAACCGGGAATCCCTTAGCAGGAAAGCCTAATGGTGTTGATTATGAGATATCCATCTCATATCCTAAAGATACTAATACCAATAAAAAAAACATGGTATTTAAGACTGAAGTTACAAGGGTTGAGATAGGCGCGGTTGATGGAAGCAGCTTATTGCCTATTAATTCCGTTTTAAAACCTATTAAAGTTGTAGTAACATATAATGAGGGTACATGGTATAAAGAAGGTAAGACATCAGGCTTCATATTCCAGGAGGATATTTCCTCGTGGAAGCGGCTTGGTAC
>JBMOLK010000226.1:0-7274 GCA_049325575.1 Bacillota bacterium
ATGTATTTAGCTGACTGGTACTAATAGGTCGAGGGCTTGACCAAGTAATAAAGGTAGAAGGTCTTTTGAAGTCTTAATGAAATCCTTCTTCTAGTCTTGATTCTTACATTATATATTTTTGAAGGTATAAAGGTTATGGGACACACCTTCCTTAACAGGAAGTATACCTTCTTAAAAAAGGAATGTCCCAAATTAATTAAAAAATTTACAACTTTCTGGTGGTAATAACGAGAAGGTCACACCCGTTCCCATACCGAACACGGTAGTTAAGCTTCTTAGTGCCGATGATACTTGGATGGAGACGTCCCGGGAAAGTAGGTCGCTGCCAGATTTATATCAAGGCTCTATGGTTAATATCCATAGGGCTTTGTTGTTATTGTACTGCTAGAATGTACGCTTTCTATTGAATTTATTTCTGTACAGAGTATATAATAGAGATAGAGAACTGTAGAGGTAAACATATGATCAGCTTAAGCCTATTTGATTCAAATGGCTTGCTCATCAAGTTTATCTACTTTTACAGTTCGATCTCTTTAGAACACAAGTAAGTAAATGTTATAAATGGAGATGAAAAAATGGTTTTAAAAGGAAGAAATATATTCGGTAGATTAGTATTGTTGTTTACGCTGGTACCAATACTTGAATTATATATACTGTTTCAAGTAGCAAGATACACCAATTGGCTTGTAACCATTTCCTTGGTTATTGCTACCGGATTTGCAGGTGCATACCTTGCAAAAAGAGAGGGTAGAAGTATACTAGGCAGAATTAGCCGGGATTTGAGTGAAGGAAAGCTTCCAGGTGAAGAGTTGATAAACGGCCTTTGTGTACTGATAGGAGGAGCATTATTGCTTACCCCGGGTATACTAACGGATATTACAGGCTTTACACTAATAATTCCTGTTACAAGAAATTTGTATAAGAATTATATAAATAGCCTTTTTAGAAGAATGATTGAAAACGGTAGAGTAAACGTTGTCTTTTGGGATAGACATTATTGATTTGCTATATATGAGAGTTATAAAAATTGAGGATAATATCTAGATTGTAGTTGAGAAAACACATTCAACTATTGTATAATAGTATTCACTGGAAAAAGCGGGGGAGTATAGCTAGCATGCCAAAGATAAAATTGTTTTGTTTGCCTTACGCTGGAGCTTCGGCAATAGTATATAGCAGGTGGAAAAAGTACTTAAGTAGTGAAATTGAGCTCTGTCCGGTTGAGCTTGCAGGTAGAGGGAGAAGGTTCAGCTCTCCTAATTACAGCTCAATGGAAGAAGCTGTTGAAGATGTTTATAATTCAATAAAGCATAACCTGGATGATGTACCATATGCATTATTCGGTCATAGCATGGGCTCTATAATTGCATTTGAGCTGTACTATAGGATTAAAAGGTTAAAACATAAGGGACCTGTACATATATTCTTTTCGGGAAGAGGAGCTCCTAAGAATCACTCTTTAGACAGGAAGGTAATATATCATTTGCCCGATGATGAGTTCCTAAAGGAAGTAATGGAGTATGGCGGAATGCCGGAGGAATTTGTCGGTAACAGGGAACTTCTAGATATTTTTATGCCTGTACTAAGATCGGACTTTAAAATAATAGATACCTATAATTATATACAAGGAAATGAAAAGATTGACTGTAATATTACAGTACTAAATGGAATAGAAGATAATACTATTAAGGGTAGTATCAATGACTGGGAAGACTACATAAGCGGTACCTTCCAGGTAGTGAATTTTGACGGAGGACACTTCTTTATAAATAATCAGGAAGAGTCCGTTACCAACGTTATAAATAAAGTATTGTTGTGAGCATCTAACGCTTTAAAGAACAAGTTCCCTTTGGGGACTTTTTTCTTTTTTCTGGGGTTTGTATTTGTCTGTGTCTGTATCTGTATCTGAGTTTATGCTTCCTTATAGAAAAGTTTATAATTTGTTTATATTTTATTTATTTGAAATTTAGATGTACAATGTAAAATAAGAATGTAAGGAAACGTTTCCTTTAATTTATTATAGAGGAGTGAGTATTAGGGTGAGAAGGAATAAAAAGGTTATGATGCTGTTAAGCTTTTGCCTGGGGGCTGCAATATTTATAACTACGGCATTTGCCGATGTTGTTTCAAAGACAGGCTATGACCAGCTTAAGGATGCTATTAAGTATACTGCAGGGAGCCTTTCCAAGGATTACGACAGTTTTACCATGCAGGCTGAATATTTGATGAAGGATAACGACAAGACACTTGTATCAACAACTGCAACAGCTAAGTATGATGTTGCAAACGACAGGAGGGACGATGCTACAACTACGGAGTTTGCTAACGGTAAGAAGGAAAGCAGGTATGTATATTGGGATAGGAAATGCCACATTACGTACAATGTCGAGGAAGACAAATATTACGTTAATGAGTACGCAAAGGAGCAAGAAGATGTAGCAAAGATTGATAATCCTTTTGAGGAAGAAAGGGTACAGGATTTTGAGAAAATATTTGACGCACTTGTCGGCAATCTGAAAGAACATGTAATAGTAGAAGAGAATAGTGACGGCAGTAAAGAGTTTTCAGGTTCTATCAGTGATTCCCAAATACCTGCCCTTGTGAATGCAGTATCAGCTTACTTTTTTAAGCAGACTGTTGTTGGGCCAAATGGCAGTTACGGCTTGGATATCCCACAGCTTGTTGATGATGTGTTTGTGAAAAAAGTAAGCGGAAGAGCTAGTACAAACAAGGACGGTCTAATGGAAAACCTGTTTGCTACAGTTATCCTATCGGGCAAGGATAAGGACGGGGTTGTACATGATCTGACAGTTGAAGCTATCATGAAGCTGATAAATATAAACTCCACTGAAATAACAAAACCTGACCTTGAGGGTAAGGAAGTAGTAAAAAGCAAGATTCAAAACAGTGTTGATAAATTCATAACAAATAAATTCCTTGGCAAGTGGAAGAACGATATTGTTATTGAAGAAAACGACACCTTTAAGAAAATAGGAGAAAAAACAATTGAGATTACGTCTATAGATGATAAGTTTGTTTATGGAAAGTATTCTGAAAGCTATAAGGAAGAGTATGCTGATTACGAAAGCAATAAGAAAGAATTTGAGTTTAAGGCAGAATTGGATCACTCGCGCGGAGGAAGGTTTGAAAGTATTGGTTCTTCCGATAAGAAAGAAGGCGGGTATATAAACTTTGATACAGGAAGGGTTACGTTCCACTTGGATTTTGTGAAGTTAAGAGTGGATGGGGAGTTTAATAAGGAAATTTTCAATGATCCTTTCTTTAGTAAAGTTTTTGAGGAATAAATCAAGATCCATATCATTTTGTTTGAAACTAACGGCGGTTTTGCCACCGTTAGTTTCAAAGGTTTTGTATAAGTATTACCTGGTCACAATTAATGTTTCTTTTCTTTACATGGATTTAACTATTATTCGGAGGAGTTCTAATGGAAACGGTACTTGAAATAAAGGAACTTAGTAAGAAATACAAGAATGGCAGAGGAATATGGGATATTAACCTTGATATAGGCAAGGGAGATATCTTCGGTTTTCTTGGGCCTAATGGAGCGGGTAAAACTACGGCAATGAAGATTATGACGGGACTTATGAAACCTGACAGCGGAGATGTAAATATTTTCGGACATAGTGTTATTAATGATTTCGAAAGGGCAATGCAAAAGGTAGGCTGTATAATCGAAACCGCTGAATCCTACACGTATCTTACTGCATATGAAAACCTGAAACTGTTTTCAAGGTTTTATGATAATGTGGACAATAAGAGAATAGATGAAGTACTTGAACTTACAGGTATTTTAAAATATAAGAATGAAAAGGTAAAGAACTTTTCACTTGGTATGAAGCAAAGGATAGGTCTTGCATCTGCAATTTTGTCAAGGCCGGAGTTGGTTATACTTGATGAGCCTCTAAATGGACTTGACGTTGCAGGTATGGTAGAAATGAGAAAGCTTATTAAGTATCTGGCAGAAACCGAAAAAACTACATTTTTCATTTCTAGCCATCTTATTCACGATGTGGAGCTAACTTGTAACAGAATAGGGATAATTTTTAATGGAAAGATTGTTAACATTGACACTACTGAAAATATTCTTATGAATTATGCTTCACTTGAAAACTATTTTGTAAGCGAGGTAGGCAAAAATGGGACCGTTTAAAGCTGCGTTTATAAATGAAATAGAGAAAATGTACAGGAAGAAGAAAGCTGTAGTGGTTGTGATTATATCTTTACTTGCGATAGTAATGGGACAGCTTATGGTGACAGGAATAAGTACAGGATTTGGCCTTAGAGCAGCAAGTGGTATGCAATTTCCAATAATGGTTCTGTCTCTTTTTATAAGTACAATACTGCCTTTGTTTACTGCCCTTGTTACGATAGATATTTTTTCAGGAGAGTTTTCTCATAATACTATGAAAATTGCGTTGCTAAGGCCCATTACAAGACTAAAACTATATACAGCTAAAATTTCTGCAATAGCTTTTTTTGTGCTGGCAAATTTGTTGGTAGTAATGGTACTGTCAACATTGACAGGGATCTTGTTTAACTCGGTGTCACTTTCTGCGGTTGGACTCTTCCGTATACTTTTATCATATTTGGTTACATTGGTTCCGGTAATGGCACTTGCACTCGTTATTGTATTTTTGGCAAATATTTTTAAAAGCAGTACTGCAGTTTTCTTTCTATCAATTATATTATTTATAGTATTTAACGGCTTGGCAATTGTTTTTCCAAGGTATGCGAGCCTTTTTATAACATCCATGTTTGATTGGTATAATCTATGGCTTGCGTACAGTATTCCGGTATCTAAACTTGTAAGAGAGTTTTTAATCATGGCTGGGTATGCTATAATGTTTTATACGGCAGGGTATTATTTGTATGATAAAAAAGACTTATAAAAGGTGAAGATATGGATTTAAAAAAACGTTTAATTTTATCAAATGCTGCAATTATTGTTATTCCTCTAACGATAACTTTTGTGGCATCTTTTCTTTTTATCTTCATTTTTACAAGAATTATTGACGTAGATGTAAGCTATGGAAGTATAAAAAAGCTTACCCGGATACAGTATGAGTTTTTTAAAGCTGATGGAAGCATACTTGTTAACACGCCTGAAAAGCTGATGGAAGAAGAGTTTCAACAATATATTGCATCTAGGCTTAAGAGTATTAATGCTGATATTATAGTACTTAAAGGCCGGCAAAAGGTGTTTGCTACCAAAACCATAGGATTAATAGAGACAGAAAAGTGTCTTGAAAAGGGTGAGGGAGGATTCCTTAGCAATCTGGCCGAGATAAACGGCGACAGGTATATTGTAAGAGTTATACCGGTGAGTTTTAAAGATGGTGAAGAAGGTAATGTTATTTTGCTTGCTTTAGCCGGAAATGAATGGCTTTCAACTGAAGGATTCCTGCTGTTTGTGTTAGTAGTGTTTGTCATATCATTTGTATTTACCAATATAGCATTGATACTAAACTTTTCAAAGAGTATTCTAAAGCCTTTGGCAAAGCTTCAGGAGGCAGCCGGGAAAATAAGCGGAGGCAGCCTTGATTTTGAAGTAATCGAAGATGGCGATGCTCAAATAAGGGAGTTATGCAGGGTTTTTGAGCAGATGAGGCTAAAGCTTATGGAATCCATGTATACACAGGATAAGTATGATGATAGCAGAAAAATGCTCCTATCCAGCATTTCACATGATTTAAAAACACCCATAACATCCATTAAGGGGTATGTGGAGGGGATTTTAGATGGAGTAGCAAATACTCCGGAAAAGGTTCACAAGTATCTTAGAACGGTGTACTCAAAATCAGTTCATATAGATAGGATGATAGACGATCTTCTTTTGTACTCCAAGCTTGATTTGAATCAGATTCCATTTGACCTGGAAAAGACTGATATAGTTAAATTTTTTGAGGACTGCATTTACGAAATTGAAGCAGAACTTGAGAAAGCAAATATAAAGATAGGGCTTCATAATGAGTTGCAAGAGTCAAGATATGTATTGATTGACAGGGATAGGGTAAGAAGAGTTGTTATTAATATAATTGACAACTCCAGGAAATACATGAATAAGGATCAGGGACAAATAGACATATTTCTAAGAGAGACAGGTTCGAGTATAATAGTGGAAATAAGGGATAATGGTGCCGGTATTGATGAGAAAGACCTGCCTTATATCTTTGACAGGTTCTACCGTGCAGACTCTGCAAGAGGAGTTATGAATGGAAGCGGTATAGGACTGGCAATTGCAAAGCAGATCATTGAGGGGCACGAAGGTAAAATTTGGGCAAGAAGTCGCAGGGATGAAGGAACAAGCGTGATGGTGTCAATCAAGAAGTATCAGTAAAGAAGCTGAAAGATGTGAAATAGATTAGTAGGGGGCTGGCAATGAAAAGAATTTTTATAGTTGAAGATGACGAGAGTATAGCTGAACTTTTAAGAGATTATCTTGAAATCAACGGTTTTTCCGTAAATATATGCAGTAACGGTGTAGATGGATTAAGAAGAATAAATGAAGGTGAGTATGATCTTCTAATACTTGATGTTATGCTGCCTGGAATGGACGGGTTTGAGATTCTAAGAAAAATTCGTGACGAAAGAGATATTCCTGTTCTTATTGTATCGGCTAAGAAAGAAGAGTTTGATAAAATACGCGGACTTAGACTTGGAGCGGACGACTATATAACAAAGCCCTTCAGCCCGGGTGAACTGGTAGCCAGGGTAAATGCCCATATCGCAAAATATGAAAGACTAAAAAGTAAGTTCGGAAATAGCACCGTTACAACTTTAACGATACGGGGACTGGAAATACAAAAAGACGCAAGACGAGTATTTGTAAACGGTAAGGAGATAAATATAGCACAAAAGGAGTTTGAACTTTTATTATTTCTGGCCCAAAATCCAAACAGGGTTTTTGGAAGGGATGAGCTTTTTGATAAGGTTTGGGGATTTGATTCACTGGGCGATGCTGCCACAGTCACAGTCCACATAGGAAGGATACGGGAAAAAATAGAGGCTGACCCGTCCAATCCGCAGTACATTGAGACTGTATGGGGAGCGGGATACAGATTAAGGGGATAGATCAAACCAGAATGTATATTCTGATATATCATAAAACTTTACTTCGCTGTCAATGCCGCCGTTTGTCAAGACAGTTGTCGTGTAACTTTTTCACATACGAGTTGAATGATTTATATTCCAATTTAAATAATCAGACCTCTAATTAAACGAAATAATCATTTCGGTTGCCAAGAACTTGAGTC
>JBMOLK010000227.1:0-7234 GCA_049325575.1 Bacillota bacterium
TCTGAAAAGAATTGGCTTGAGCAAGATGCGGTTAATCAGCTTAACCGGATCAGTACCCTGCCAGGTGTTGTTAAAGCTGTTGGCTTACCTGACCTTCATCCAGGTAAGACCCCTGTTGGAGCAGCAATTATCACAGAGGGTATTATATACCCTCACCTGGTAGGAAATGATATTGGATGCGGAATGACCATGTTCATGACAGATATGAAAAAGAGAAAATTAAAAATCGAAAGGCTTATAAAAAAGGCAGAAGGTCTTGGAAGCCTGAAAGAAATCTCATTGCCGGGATCTGAATATGAAGATACAGTTTCTTCTCCATTGGGACCAAGCCTCGGAACCATTGGAGGTGGAAATCATTTTGCAGAGCTGCAGGAAATAGAAACTGTATTTGATGAAGAAACTTTTAGGCACCTTGGTTATGATAAAAATCAGATTATACTGCTGGTTCACAGCGGATCGAGAGGATATGGCCAATCGATTCTTGATGAAAGCATCAATCTTTATCAAGCTCAAAATGGACTACATCAAACTTCACAGGCGTTCGAGGAGTATATGAGTAAACATGATCATGCCGTCCATTGGGCTGCTATCAACAGGGAGTTAATTGCATATCGGATTTTAAAGGCACTTGGAGTAGGTGCACAAGCAATTAAGCTGGTAGACTGTTCCCATAATAGTGTAAGCATAAAAGAATGTGATGGTAGATTGCTATACATTCACAGAAAAGGTGCCTCGCCCAGCGATGCAGGAGCTGTGGTAATACCAGGCTCAAGGGGCTCACTGACCTATCTGGTTATGCCAACTGACAACACCGAAATATCAGGTTATTCCCTGGCACATGGTGCAGGCCGGAAATGGGAACGAAGCATGTGCAGGTCAAGGCTTGAAGGTAGGTATACAAAGGAAACTATTAAGTACACAAAGTTTAAAGGAAGGGTCATTTGCAATGATAATAACCTTCTTTTCGAAGAAGCCCCGGAAGCATACAAAAATATTGATACAGTAATTCAAAGCTTGATAGACTTTGGATTAATAAACATAATTGCAACCTTTAAACCCATATTAACTTATAAAGCGTAGGAGGATTTATGTGGATACAAGTAAGTTCAGGGAAAGGCCCCGATGAGTGTGAGCTTGCGGTAAGCCTTTTCCTGGAATCATACCTGAATGAATGCAGTAGGAACCAAATAAAAGCTAACATCATAGATGCAGTACCAGGACGTATATCAGGTAACTTAAGATCAGTGCTCTTATCCCTGGAATACCCGGAGAATCAGGTGATTAATGAAATTGTAAGCGGTACTGTTCTGTGGACTTGCACAAGCCCGTATCGTCCAAATCACAAGAGGAAAAACTGGTTTATTAATATTGAAGTGTTTAAGAATCCAGACAAACTTAACTTTTCTGAAAAGGATGTACGGTTTGAATCAACGAGAAGCTCTGGTCCGGGAGGTCAAAATGTCAACAAGGTTGAGAGTGCCGTAAGGGCACTACACCTCCCTACTGGCTTGACTGTTACTGCAAGTGAAGAAAGATCACAATATATGAATAAAAAGCTGGCATTAAGCAGGTTGTCAAACCTTATCAAAGAAAAAAACGATGCGAATTTATCAAGCCATAGAAGAACTATGTGGGTGCAGCATAATACTCTTGAAATGTTCGTTTTGATGATTATCCTTATTACACATCTTCATATTGGTCTGCTACTGCTTTTTAGTAAACTAATCAATCCCAATGTAAGCTTTATAACCATTTCCGCCATATAATGAGGGGATTTCTTCATATCTTCGTCAAGCCATTTTTGAACGATACCAACACATCCGGTTATTGTAAAGGAATAGACATATTCCGCATCTTCCTTCGTAATCTTATTGTTATCAGTTAATTCGGCAATAATTATGTCGTATACAAGCATCATCACCTGTTTTTGAAAGCTGAAGTCTCCACGCTCACTTAAAAACAACTTACATAGTTTTGCATTTTCTTTTAAATACTCAAAGATTTTTTCTGCCAGTAAGACAGCGTTCATGTTATCGTTTTTTTCATAAAATTCTGCAATATAAGCACTGATATTGTCAAGCAGTTCATCTTCTATTTTCCTCAACAAGTCGTACTGGTCGCTATAATGTGCATAGAAGGTCGCACGATTGATGTCAGCATCTTCACAAATTTCCTTAATGGATATTTTCGAAATGTCTTTTCTTTCGAGTAGTTTTATAAAACTCTCTTTTAATACCATCTTGGTATATTTGACCCGCCTGTCGTCTTTGTCACTTCTCATTTTTAATCCTCCATTTATATAAAATGTGTAAGATACTAAACACATTGCCTATTTATGTTTAACAATTGACATTTACAAATCATCTGTCTGTTGAACTATAATCATACTGTAATTAAACTATACATGTAACGGTTTGTCAACATTGTGTATAATAAATAAGGAGGGGACTTAGTGGATAAATTATCACACGCTGTTATCAAGTACAAAAAAGGCGTTTTAATAGTATTTTTGATAGTTGCAGTATTAAGCACTATCTTTTCATCGCTGGTTTCGGTTAATTACGACATGGTGGACTATCTACCTAAAGACGCACAGTCTACAACCGCAATAAAGATAATGGAGGACGAGTTTGGCGGTGAAATGCCTAATGCGAGAGTTATGCTTACAGGCGTATCCATACAGGAAGCATTGGAATACAAAGGGAAAATCTCAGCAATAGACGGGGTTACTTCGGTAATCTGGCTTGATGACATAATAGGTCTGGGTAAGCTTAAAACCATACCGCTTGAATTCTTGGACGCTTCCATCCTTAAAAACTATTACAAAGACAATAACGCTTTGATGACTTTATCTGTTGAAAGCGGAAAAGAAACAAGTGCGTTCAATGCCATTTATGAACTCATAGGTAATAATAACGCCGCCGCAGGAGAAGCGGCCAATACGGCGGAATCACAAGCGATGTCTGTTTCAGAGGTCTTGAACGCAATGGCGATATTGCTCCCGATTATTATAATTATTTTGATATTATCAACTACCTCATGGATAGAGCCGTTATTGTTCTTGTTTACCATAGGCGTTGCAATAGTCATCAATATGGGAACAAACATTATATTCGGCGAAATATCATTTATCACACGGACAGTCAGTCCTGTTTTACAACTTGCCGTGTCGCTGGATTATGCCATTTTCCTGCTCCACAGCTTTAACGACTATCGTTTATCGCATAAGCCGCAGGAAGCAATGATGCTTGCCATGAAACAAGCCTTGCCAACTGTCGCAGCAAGTGCCGCCACAACGGTCATAGGTTTTTCGGCATTGATGTTTATGCGTTTCGGTATCGGTGCAGATTTGGGGCTCAACCTGGTAAAAGGCATTTTAATCAGCTTTATTTCCGTTATGGTCTTTTTACCTTCTATCACGCTGCTCTGTTATAAGGCTATTGACAAAACGAAACACCGTAAGCTTATTCCGAGTTTCCAAAAATCAGGAAATCGGTTGATGAAAGTAAGGATACCTTTTCTGATGCTTGTGCTTATCGTTGTCATACCTTGCTTCCTCGCTCAATCAAATACCCAGTTTATGTATGGGACGGGTGGTGTTACAGAGACATCACGTGCCGGAAGGGATACTGTATTAATCGAAGAACAGTTTGGTAAGGAAAATGTGCTTGTATTACTCGTGCCAAAAGAAAATGCCGGCAAGGAAACCCTGCTTTGCGATGAACTTTCCGAAATTCCTCATGTGAAAAGTGTCGTATCTTTCGTTACGGCTGCAGGAGCGGAAATACCGCCGGAATTTGTCCCGAAAGAAGCAGCTGAACAGTTCTATTCGGAGCATTACGCACGAATTATCCTATATACAGACACAGTCGAGGAAGGTGCAGATGCCTTCGATACCGTGCAGACTGTTTTGGATACGGCAGCAATGCATTACGACACATATTACCTGGCAGGACAAAGTGCCACATTGTTCGACATGAAAAATGTTGTTTCAATCGATACAAAGCTTGTTAACCTCATAGCCATAATCGGCATATTCATTGTGTTGCTTGTTACATTCCGTTCGCTGGTCTTACCACTATTTTTACTGTTTTCAATTGAAACGGCAATATGGATTAACCTTTCCTTTCCATATTTCAGCGGGCAGCCCTTAAGTTTTATCGGATACTTGATAATAAGCACTGTGCAGCTTGGGGCAACAGTGGACTATGCCATATTATTCACCAATTGTTATTTGAGTAACAGAAAAACACTTCCGAAAAAGGATGCTATGCGAATAACCATTGTGGACAATTTGGTGGCAATCCTTATCTCCGCTGGAATTCTTTCCACTGCAGGGTTTACATTGGCTTTTACTTCAAGCAACCCGATTGTTTCTGAACTTGGAACATTGCTCGGCAGAGGAACGCTTCTGTCGCTTATCATGGTGGCCTGTGTGTTACCGGCCCTGCTCGTATTGTTTGACAAGGTTATCCAAAAGACCACCCTGAAAAATCAATTTCATAATAATTAATTATAAGGAGTGTAATTAAAATGAAAAAGATATTATCCTCTGTTTTGATATTTGTATTGTTATTTACATTGGTTATCCCGGCATCAGCTGCAGACATTCCTTCATCAAAAGAAGAAGTTGTTTACGGCATACTTAACTTGGACGGAAGTGTAAAGAGCCTTTATGTTGTGAATATCTTTAACGGCGGCGCAATAACCGATTATGGCAATTATTCCGATATACGCAACATGACCACCTCTGAAGAACTCAGTCAGAATGGAGAACAAATAACAATAAACACAAAAGCGGATAAGTTTTACTACCAGGGAACGCTTGAAAAAAATGAGTTACCCTGGGATATTGTTATAAAGTATTTTCTGGACGGCAAAGAAATTTCGGCAACAGAGCTTGCCGGAAAAAGTGGTATGCTAAAAATTACTATGTCGGTAAAACAGAACAACAAAATCAACAGCACTTTTTTCAATAATTATGCCCTCCAAATTGCGCTCTCCCTTGACAACAAGCTATGCTCCAATATAAAAACCGATAATGCCACCGTCGCCGAAGCAGGAAGCGAAAAGCAGATTACTTACACCGTTTTACCGGGTAAGGGTATCGATATTACCGTAACAGCTGATGTTCATGATTTTGAAATGGAATCAATAGCAATAAATGGTATAAAGTTATCCCTCGGCATAACCGTTGACAGTGATGAGTTTGTGTGGCAGATTTCGGAGCTTGCTGATGCGATAAAAGGGCTTGATGACGGTGCTGCTGAGTTATTGAACGGCATTAATCAGTTATCAAGCGGAATGAATAAATACATTAATGGAATGAAAGCGTTTAAGGACGGTCTTGGACAGCTTTCGGGCGGTGCGGATAGGTTGAATACAGGAGCAACGGCATTGAAAAACGGTTTATCCGAATTAACAAAGCAGAGTCATTCTTTAATAAACGGTGCTTTGGCAATACAGCAAGCTACCTTCGATTCGGTCAATGCGCAGCTTGGCGAAATGGGGTCAGGACTTCCTGTTCTCACACCTGAGAACTACAGCATGGTGTTGTCACCCATTCCCGACCTTGCTGCTGTTAAGAAACAGCTTGATGGTGTGGTGCAGTTTACGCAGGGATTAAAAAGCTATATGGATGGTGTGGCACAGCTTGATAAAGGCGCTTCGGATTTGGCAAACGGTACAGCGGAATTTAAAGCTTCTTCGTCTGTAATAGCATCATCGGCAAATGAACTTTATAACGCAGGAGCAGAGCTGAATACGGCAATAAAAAAACTTCGGGACGGTCTTGCTTCATATAAGGACGGCACAAGGAAGTTAAGAAACGGAACTTCGGATATGGGTTCGGAAATAAATAACAAGGTAGATGAAATGCTTGGTAGTATTTCCGGCAGCGGTGATAAAGTAATGTCCTTCGTATCGGACAAAAACACTAATATTTCCGCTGTCCAGTTCGTATTAAAGACAGATTCTATAAATCTCCCGGAGGTCCAAAAAGCTGATGCCCCCAAACCTGTCGAACTAAATTTATGGCAAAAGCTGCTGAAGTTGTTTGGGCTTTATAAATGAGTAAATTGCTCATCCCTGTAATCCGTGACCATATTAATAAACTACAGAAACTAACAATAATAAGTAAGATTAAAACCATATAAAGTTTAAATGACCTAAGTTGTTTGTTTATAGCGATTTATAACGAAGACCCTTGAAATCAAGGGTCTTGCATTGTATTAAAATTGTAGTTCTTATTTGTCTAATCACTGCAATTTTGATATGTTTCTACGGACTTGCTGTGTTGTAATAGAAAGATAGTGCTTTAATATCCTGGATTAACAGAATAGTAGCTTTCATCTATGAATCATTCTTCGAAAAAACTCTCCATCAATAATCAACCCCGGAAGAAAGTTCTGGAACATAGACACTATCCCCATGATACCTGCAATATCCTTCTCTGAGTACATGCTCTCCAGTAGTTTCCTGTCTATTGTCATTGGGAATGGCATTGTGTGAGCAAGCGCAATAGCCTTCTGTTTAAGCTGCGAGTTAATTACACAATACTCATCTGTGCCTACATAAGGCTTAAGATATAACCAACTGACACCAAGGAAATCCGGGTAATATGCCAGTGCCCTGTAATCACTGGCAAGATCAAAGGTATGATGTGTTCCTGCAATATCCATTAGTAAATCTTGTATCGGTTCAGGTGCTTTATTTATATCTATTAATTTAATATCCGGTAGCCCCGGAGTAATGCCTGGTGCAATGTATCCCCGGACATTTCCGTTTCCGGGAATGGGCCTGTTTCCTAAGCTCTCTGCCCAGGCGCTTGCTATTAGCAGAAGCTTTGTATTTACATAGTTGAATGTGAATACTACTTTCCTTATACTTTCAATAGCAGAGCAGCTGTAGTATTCAGCCCAATTTATCTGTGGCACTGCAACCGAAATATCCGGATACCGCAGCTTCTCAGCCGCAAACTCCATATTCGTGGTCAACATATTATATCTTACATCGTTCCATGCTGTAAATAAAAACTTAACGTACCATGCCAGCGTCCTAAATATGAAATTGACAATTGGGACTTTTAAAACAAACTTAATGTCATCATAAAGTAACTTTAAATTCCCACATGCTTCATATTCAAATATTTCCGGTACTCCATACCCATCCCTCATATAAAGCATCTCCTCAGATATCCATTTACCTATACAATAAGAAGTATACCAAGTTCTAA
>JBMOLK010000228.1:0-7208 GCA_049325575.1 Bacillota bacterium
TAATTAATACAGCAATAATTGCAGATACATCGCTTAGAATATCAAAATTGGAAGATATTAATTATGAAAGTTTAACAAAAATTAATAAATTAGAACTGGATATACTTAACAAAACAAGAGTGCTGGAGAAGAAGTCAGGGCAGATGATGGGCGATGATTATCCAGAAGAATATTACTTTATAAATGGAGAATACTGCTTTACTGCAATAGACGGGAGGCAGACTGAGTATTACTCAAGATATATGATGATGATTGGAAAAAGGAAATCTGCAGATGAAAAACCATAAACAAGGCATAGATATATAAAGAAAGGCAGTATATAAAGGAATGTATATATAGATAATTATGTTCAATTGCTCTACGTGGGAGGAGAAACTAATGGAAATAAAAAATTTCATCCCAAAGATACATAAAAATGGTAGAAACATCTACATAGAAATGCTTATTGAAGGAGAAGAGTGCAAGATTTGCGGGAAAACAATGATTAAAGAATCTAATATTAGACCGCTTTTCCCTAATTGGGTGGAAATAAATCAAGAAGCACAAATGAAAAAAGCTGGTTTAGTTTTCTGGTCAGACACTAAAGTAGATGATGAATACATTTGTGTTGAATGTGAGAAAGAGGGAAAAGCAGACTTTCTATGCCAATTATGTAAAGAAAGAAAACCATCCAATAAAATTAAAGAAAGTTTCGGCGACGCCGCAGAATTTTTATGCACTGATTGCTTTGAAAATAAAACTGCTAAAGAATGGGCTGAAATTACCGATAAATTGTATGAGGAACATAAATATGACCTTGAATGATTTAGTCCACCCACTCCGAGCAACTCTGCTTCGCAGTTTTTTACTGCGTAAAAAAGAACATAACATTTATTAGTTTCAATTTTGTGGAGCTATAAAGATGAAGACCGAAAAAGAAATTGAAGAAGCAATAAAAGAAATTCAAGATATGATAAATAAAGAAGTTTATCGTGGATTACAATCAGAAGAAGGCAAAGCATCCTGGTTAGATAGAATAAAAACTTTAAGATGGGTGTTAGAATAATGACGCCCAACAAAAATTTTGCTGACGCAAACCACTATCGTTGGAAACTAACACCAATTAAACGAAATATCAAAAAATCCCTATGAGAACGAATGTAGTTTATTGCGGAGATTGTATTCAGGGCTTAAAGAAGTTGCCTGACAAGTCGGTAGATTTAGTTTTAACTGACCCACCTTATGGAATTGACTATCAATCCGCCAGGCGGATTGATACAGAACGCTTTAGCAAGATAGATGGCGACCAAGAAATTAATCATCACTTTATTGAAGAGGCATACCGATTATTGAAAGAAGATTGTGGAATGTATATTTTTACCAGATGGGATGTTTATCCAAAATGGGCTGACAAGATACAATCAGCAGGATTTAAGATAAAGAATGTAATCATTTGGGACAGGGTTATACATGGTTTAGGAGATTTAAGTGGTTCGTATGCTCCCCAGCATGATTTCATAATCTATGCCATCAAGGGAAAGCCCATTTTGAAGAATGGTCGTCCAAAAGATATTATCAGAGTAAAAAGACCCGATGTTGATAAGATGATACACCCAACAGAGAAACCAATTAAGTTAATTCGGGAATTGATAGTCAATAGCACAAATAAAGGTGATGTAGTATTAGATTGCTTTTTAGGTTCAGGCACAACCGCCATCGCTTGTAAGCAACTTAATAGGCGGTGGGTCGGTTTTGAAATAAGCCCTGAATACTGCAAGATTATAGAGAAAAGATTATCCCAGAAAGTAATGACAGAATTTTTTGATACTCAAGCCCATTCTACGAATGTATGTTATTATGTTCAATAGGTAAAACTTAAAATGTGCAAAATTACAATAGCAGGCGCAGTTTTAGGATTCTTGATATTTTTGTTTGGAATATTTGCAGAATTATTTGATTTATTCAGCAATCAAATAACATCAAGATTTATTATGTTTTCTGCAGTTATTTTTATTGTTTCATCAGCAATTATAGATATATGGCTAAAATCATTAAGAAAATATTACAATGAATAAAACACAGGCAAAACGGAATAAAAAAAAGGGCATTAACAGTGGTAATGCAGATGCATGCATAGAAGAAAAACTTAGGGATATTCTCGAAGGAAAAACTATTCCAATAAGCTCAAATGAATGGAAGTATTACAGCGATAAAAGAAAGAAATGCATTGAAAAAGCAGGCGGTGATATAGGCTATAGAGTAATGGTTGGAGAATCTTATTACTGTATGCTTGAATACAAATGCCCATTCCAATCATGGTACTATATAGAGCCGCAGGATGCTGTCATAGTGATACCAGGCTGTATCAGAAGATATGTAGAAAATATAGTTTTGGAATGAAAAAGTTTATTAATACAATAAATGATTAATAATATAGATATGGATTATTATAAATTAAAAAAGAGGCTGCTTGAATGGTATATTCATAACAGCAATCTGCTGAATACTGGCATCGGATTGCTGTACACACCAAAGCAAATCGTCCAGTATATTGTAGGCATTTCAATAGTTGTAAAATTGTTTATTGACCCTGCAATGATTTATTACTTTTATATACTAGTCGGCGTCGGCGTTTTATTTGTTATTGGAGGCTGGTTTATTGGCTGGTGGTGGGATAAGTCAGGGGCGTATCATATGGCAGCAGAATGGAGCAATAAAAGAAATCCATTTGTAAAAAATGTATACAATAAAATAAATGAGGTGAAAAATGGTTCAAAAAACAAAAAAACTTGAAGTATGCGGGGCTATTGAGCAGCAAGACAGCAGTAATCATCAGAATATATTCGAAAAAGACAAGATATATTGGTTCTCAAAAGATGGTGCTATTGTAGAAGACGGAAAGCAAACTGATGAAAGCATTCCCTTGATAAAGCTGAAAATAATAAAAAAAGGCAGCAATGATGAAGAATGCATGAAAAAGATGATATTTGACATGAATCTGCCTGAGAATCCAAAAGGATGGAAATTTTGGCTTGAAAGAAAAATTACAAAATGCGACAGGACAAATCCCCTTTCAGTAAAATATATGAGGATTCATGTGCTTATAAAGAACAAAATAGTAAAAAAAGCAGTATGGATATTAAAAAAGTTCTTTGGAAGGTATATTCTTAAAGATTTTGACAGCATAGAAGCTGTTCCACATAATAACCACATAAGAATGTTCTATTACTGCTATGAAAAAGCATTATTTGATGCTTTATGCGGGATACCTTATGATGCAAACAAAGTCAGGCCTGAGGCTATACAGCATAACCTTATGAACAGGGAAGAATATGAAAAATGGGTCAAGGAAAATAAATTCTGGAGCTATCAAAACAGGATGGATTTAATGAAGCTGTATCTGGCTGAAGTATTAGTTGACACATTTGACAGAGAGCATTTGAACTATTCTGTGCTTAACCTGTATTGGACTTTAAATGAGCATTACAAAGGCAATGTGCCAAAGCCTGGCGAATATCCAGTATACACCGCAAAAGGACCGACAAACTATATATATTTTAAAAGAATGAAGGACTACAGCCTTTGGAATCCTGCAGAAAGCAAGAAAGAGGAAATCAAAAAAGAATAAAAAATAAAAAAATAGGGTTAATAAAACCCTATTGTCATTTCAAGCTTGTCGTCAACCAGTTCAAGCACTGCTTCATCATTTTCTGCATTTTCCTTTACTTCAAGTATTTTTATGCCATATGCAGTCAACAAATCGCCGTCTCTTGTTCCTACACTGTCAGCATTGTACACAATGTCATCTGTCTCTGCTTCTTCATCAACCAACCCAAGTCTTTGCTGCACTGCATCTGCTGCAATAACTATAAAATTGCCGTCAGAGTCAGTTAATTCAATGTAATCTGCGTAGAATTCAACATCGTACAGTGCATCTCCTACTTCAACAACTGCTGAGTCTGTTGACACTAAGATATAATCCGCCTCGTCTTTATAGTACAAATCTGTGCCGTCAAAAAACAAGGTGTCTACATTTTCAGAGTCTACAACTAAAAAGTCGTCATCCATGTCAAAAACAACAACATCATGGTCAACTCCGCTTATATCAATTGTGTCAAAATATATTTCTGCTTTTTCTGTATTTGGTTGGTTTGTTTTGTCAAAGCATACCTTTACATATTCTTCAGGCAAAGCAATGCATTTTTCCACTTCAAGGGCGCTTATATCACTGTCAACTCTGTTGAATTTTTCATCAAGCACAATGCTTATGCTTAGTAGATTTGTTCCATCATCTTCAATCTGCCAAATCCATTTTTCATCTTCGTCATAGTATTCTCCATTTTTGACAGTTTCCTGCGCTCCGCTTCCAGCAATAATGCTTGCTGAACTTTCGCTCAATTCATCCCTATCAAATGCAGCTTCAACAAATACATCAATTTCATTTACTTCTTCAGTATTGCCTGCTTCAATTATTTCGGTGACACCATCTACTGCCACTACAACCTGTGAGCTTCCAACGCTGATTAATGTCAATGTCTTTTCTCCAACTGTTATTGATTCTCCAGCCATTAAATAGCTTCTAGGTGTAGTAAAGTAAGTCATTTCTCCAGACTGCACATCAACTATGCTTATTTGGCTGCCCAAAAAAGTTATTTGAAGCTGTTCATCTTGTTCAATATCTGCCATTTCAACTGCATCTTCAAAGCTGTAAGTGTATTTTATTGTCTCTCTTGCTAATCCAGCCAGATATGGATTGCCATAAAATTCGTCGTCATAGCTTGAATCTCCGCTGTAAGCACAGACTAAATCAGTGCTTAATATCAGCTGTTCTTTTGTATCATATTCATTTCCATCAAATTTTATCTCTATTTCAGCTAATTTTGAAATTTCATTCTCATCAAGCACTGAGCTGATATCTTCACCTAAATAGCAGTCTTCTGTGTGCAAAGCCAAAGGAATCACTGCTTCTGCTTCTGTTGTTTCTTCAATAGCAGGCAATGATGCTATATATTCATCTATTACTTGCTGGTCATTGCTTGTTACATCAACTACCTCAACAGACGATTCTCCTTCCCTGTATCCATTTTCATATCCTTCTATTAATCCTTCAGATTTTGCAGAATCTACTGCTTCATCAAATTGTTCCTGGCTATAGACTTTTTCAGAATCACATGCACTGACAAACAAAGCCAATGAAATGATGCCAATAAAGCCAATAGCTTTTATATATTTCATTAAATCCATGTTGATTTACCTCCATAGATTTGATTATTAAGACTAGTATTCCAAGATATATAAACCTTGTTATTCAATTTTTACGTCGCTAATCCAAAAATCTAATGTGTCCAAGACTAGTTTTGATGCTGCTGTTACAATTGCAGCTAATCCCAAGGCATAAGCAGGATTTAATCCACTTACATATGCGCTAAGCAGTCCGAATAGTCCTGCAATAATCAATCTTATATTGCCCTTGTTTTTGCTAAGCCAAGTCTTTAATTTCCATCCTTTTAAACTTCCTATCTCACTTGTTAATGCCATTTTATTTTCCTCCTTCTATTATGGTGTCATGCTGTGACCATGTATACTCGTTATTTGCTGTCCACCAGATTTCTTTATAATTGATGTTGTCTTTATGTGGAACATTCTTAAAATTTTTTATGCTTTCATTATACCAATAGCACCAGTCCAAGCTGTACCATTGTGTATCATCCGCCAAATAAATAACATAAGCATGTCCTTCTTTTTTGCCGTTTACTGCAACATATCCTGCACATAGCTTTACTTTATAGCTTGGTATCCCGCTGATAAGCATTAAACTTATCAACAGCAATGCACCATCCTCACATTGATGGCTTACTAATCCATTTTTAAAAATAAAAGTATTAGTGCCGCTTACCTCAAAATCCCTCATTTTGGTTTTTCCTAAATCTTCAATCCAACTGATGCTAACTTCGCTTAAATCTTTATATCCATTGGACTTTAAAAAATGACTATTCGGATTGTAGGTTATTCTCCATATAGGCTTATTTCCAGCACCTTTGTGATTTTTCTGTTTCCATATATGAAATGTCTTCCCAATCTGAAGTCCTATTCTTTGTATGTCCATAGCCAATTGCTCTGAGCTTGTAGAATATACCTCTTGTTTATTTGAATTAAATCCTCTTTTATCCTGGTAGTTGCCATTGTGTCCATCGCCTAAATAAAAACCTTCAAGTATTTTGGAAAGTTTATTTTCTGGTAAATGGAATATATCTTCCTGGATGTGTATATCAAAACTATTTCTTAACTGCAGCTTTAAAAATTCCTTAAAATCACTTTTTAGAAAATTAATTGTCGGAACTCCAACTCCATTCTTTCCTTCTGTAAAGGGTATATTATTTTTTTCCAATAAAGGGATTATATACTCAATAATGGCATAACCAGAACTTCCTACTTTTCCTTTTTTATCAAACCATCCTTCAGCTAGATAGTGCCCCAAAACAAAGCATAAATCTTCATTCAACCAGGCTATATCTCTTATTTTATAAGGTATTTTTTTGGAAATAGGAAGCTTTCTTTTCCACCATCTTGTTAAATCTATATCTTTGAGATATGTTTTCTTGTACTTGCTTTTGCCTTGCTGATTTGTTCTTGCCCATAATGGATGATTGTAGGTTATATCAATATGTTGTCCATTCCTAAAATGTACTCTTTTAATTTGCATCTCTCCCTTCTCCCAAATCTTGCTTATTGTTCTAAAACACATTTCTCCAATCTCAAAATCATAAGAAAGAACAACATCCCCTGCTTCTAAATCACCAACCCTTTTTATTCCATTATCTGTATAAATTTCTTCGTAATTAGCAATACAATCGCCTTTTTTCATGGCATAAGTTATTTCTGGAAACTGCCATAATTCAGGTTTGCTGTATATTTTCAAATCACCGTAATAAGCTACTAATTTATTTACTTTTTTAAGCAGATGCAATGCCTTCTCATCATCTGTTTTTTCTTTGATTGACTGCACTTCGCCTTCTAAGACATATGACTTGCTTAATATCATATTTCTCACATCAGCCAGCGTTTGACCATCAATTTTTAAAAGAACTTTGCTTTTTGGCCATTTGTTGTTCCATTCATTGGCAATTTTGCTTTCAGAAAGTTTAGAAGGTTTATTTGTTGTCTGTTGTTGAATAAGTAATTTAAGCTGTTCAAGCTGCTCTGTTTGTTTTGCATATTCTTCCTGCCAA
>JBMOLK010000229.1:0-7199 GCA_049325575.1 Bacillota bacterium
TGCAAAACTACAGTGGAATATGTTTAGAAGTTTATCAAGGTTTATTGGTATTTTCTTAGGAACAGTTATATGGATTCTTGATTTAGAAGATAGAGGTGATTTATCAAGGTTCTGAAGGTAAACTTAAATTTATTGCAAATCAGTTAGGTAAATCGTCAAGTGTTTTAAGTATAAAAGTTATTTTATATATTATTTATTTACTTTACAAACATTTTATTGTAACAATAATTTTGGAGTACAAATGGACATTAAGAAGAAAATTCTGAAGAAAAAAGATAAATACATTAGTTTACAAACTAGGGATGTTTCCCTATGATCTTGATACTAAAGCTACACTACAAAGACATTAGCAATACAATGCTCATATTTTACTTGTTTTCCATCATTGAGTAAAGTTAAGAAAGGTAGTGATTTTTTGGAACGGAAGTTGGATAAAAAAAATGTCTTGTATCTGTTTTATGCTATATTAATATTCCCATTTACAGAGTTAATAGTAAGAATTATAAGTTTAAGTGTTTTTGGAACACGGAGTGGCCAGTTACCAGATTTTATTTCAGATATTTTCCTAATAGTAATGTGTCTTATATTATACTACTCAATTGATAGAAAAGATGTATGTAGTAATTGGATAAAAGAGGTTCACAACAAATATTTGTTTAATGTACTCATAATTATAACTTTCTCGATAGTTTCAGTTCTATTTGTTAAATTAAAACTATACGAATATGTGGATTATTTTTTTGAAGTAAATACAAATACCCTTATAACTAATAATGATGTAGACATAATACGAAAGTATATGCATTCAAAAGACAAATTAAGTTTATTGATGAAAATTATATATTTAATTTTTATAACTCCTATTTTTATAGAAGTTAAATATCGATTTGTTTTCAATGGATTATTAAGAAGGTTTATTGTTTATATCCATAATGAGCATTTAATTTTTACTAGCAAAAGCAAGAAGATGTTAAGTGTTGTAGCCAGCTTAATTGCATTAGTATTCTTTAGTCTAATGTTAAACTCACAACATCTTCAAGGAAATGCTATAATAATCCTTGCGTTTGTTGGGTTACTTACAACTTTAGCCTATGAAATGACGGGAACAATATGGACAGGGGTAACTATTCAGGTGATTATAAGTTTAAGTGAAGTGTGGATGTATATACCTACGTGGTTTAAAGTTATTGTCCAATAAGTTTCTACTCTTAACTGGAATTTGGAGAAACTTAAAATACAACACCCTCTATGCTACCAAAGAGGGGTGTTGATAATTTACGGCTCGCTGCCGAATACTCGTTTTCCTGATATATACAGGGTAATTTTGTTCAAGCTGCTGTAATCAGATGATGCTGAACCGAAGGAGTAGTCGTTAGACTGTGTGTAATTGGACCAATCATCTTTAGAGAACCTTGCTTGCACTTCTATACTCTTACCTGGATCAAGGGTTCCCGCTCCACTGCCAAAGCCTATTTCAAGGTAGTAATCAGCGCCAGTCTTTGGAGAAGAGAGCTTTACAAACTTTCCTGTAACATTCGAATTTCCTACAGGACTCCAATCACACCAGAAGTTCTGTGATTTTTCTCCATCAATGGTGTAGTAGTATCTTATCTTGACATCAGAGAGCTTGACGCTTGAACTTCCGTTGTTGACGATCTTAAGTCTTGGATTTATACTGTTTGAATCAGACGAAGCATTACCGTTTGCATACTGTACTATAACAGTACCTCCAGTGCTTAAGGTACTGCTGCCATTGTTTGAATTACCTGTAGGGCTCTTTGGAGTCTTATGGTTGGATGGTGTAGGAGCAGTATTTGGTGTATAAGCAGGAGGCTCACTTCTGTTTGATGTTTCTGAAGGAGATCCATTTCCATTAGGCTCCTTGCCCCACACCAGAACACCTTTATCATAAACAGGGATACACTGGGACTTCACAAGAGAGTTTGCCGAGAGACCCTTATATGAATAATCATTTTGAGGATCAAAGGATGTTCCTTCAGGTGATGATATCCTAAGTTGTATTTCCTTCTTATGCTCCGACTGTCCACCGGGGAATATCTTCGTTCCTGAAAAATCCACAGTTACATAATAGACATTACCTTTATACTGTTTGATACCGGATATTTTTGCTCCCTGGTTGTAGCTTGCACTTGCCTTTATATCACTTGCAGATTTACCTGCACTGATTACTTCACTTAGATCCATATAGTATCTGAATGACAGGTTGTCACCTACTCTTGCAGGCCAGCCCGCTCGGTTGTTTAATACAGCCTTTATTTCTATAAAGTTATTTCCTGAAGCATTTACGCCAGCTTCAACATAGATTTCGTCATCGGTTATTTCTTCCATACCGTTAAACTCTACTGAAGGACTTCCGCCATAAAGCTGATACATCTTAGCAAGAAGGCCTACAAATCCCGCGTTATAATCACAGGCTACCTCGTTGGATACATAGTCATTGATTTCATCCTTGTAGCTACCGGCAGAATCAGGACCACCTACCAATGCACCATATAATACGTGTCTGTGTTTGTCCGGAATGGACTGACTGTTTGCCCAGGAGCCGTGTGCAGTCCTGTGGTGAGGATGCTGCGGAGGATTCTTGCCGAAGCCTACAACGAAGCTTCTGCCGCTGCTGCCAAGGGCATATTCAGCCTGTTTCCTCGCAAAGTCCCTATAAGCTTCAGCTTTTACTTTATTACAGCCTGACCAATCAGCATATACGCTGGCAAGAAATGCCGTTGTTGTTGCGTATCTTAATGAACCCCACTGGTCAAGCCATGCAAGGCCATCAGGGGTGTATTTTATACGCTGGCCGTTATAACCTGTAGACCACCAGTCAAGGTGTCTCTCTATAGACTCTTTATAAATACCGGAATCACTCTTGATTCTTGCAAGAAGCAGTGATGCTCCGTGATGTACATCGTCCCAGCAGTGACCCCATTTATATGCAATTGTAGTTGTCTGGGGCTCTGTTCCCCATTTGGAAGCATAGCTTTCAGCTTTTTGGAGGTATGAGGATTCACTGGTTGCCAGGTACAGCCATGCTCCGGCCCATGAGAGCTCATCATAAAAACCGCTCCATGACTTGTAAAAGCTATTAGCTGCCGTATAACCGGAATCACTTTTGGTATTGTCGGCAAACTCAAAGAGTTCTTTGGCATGCTTAAGACATTCCTTTGAATATCCCGGGTCGCTGTCTTTAAAAATGATTGATGCAACTGCCAGTGCTGCTGAAGTTTCTGCTGCAACGGTTGATCCCGGAGAAGACTTATCTACTTTGTAAGACGGTCTATCCATAGGCATTACTTCTGCAGGTCCCCACCATGCGTGGTCGGCATTTCCGTCACCAACCTGGTAATAGTACACATCCGGCTTGGGATGACATTTTATGAAGTAATCCGTTGCCCATTTGATATTGTCCAGCAGGTAATCAAGCTGACCGCTTCTTTCAAAAGCATCTCTGTACTCATAAACTGCCCAGCCCAGCATTGCAGCAGAGTATGCCATAGGCAGGTTGAACTTGACATGATCACCTGCATCGTACCAACCGCCGGTAAGATCAAGGCCTGCATCCTTGCCGTCATTAAGTCCGGAATCTCCTCTCCAGTTTACCCGTGACTTTGTAAGCTTCCCTGAACGCTGGCAGTCATAGAAGAATATAGCCTTTTGAAGGGCTTCTCCGTAGTTGAATGCACCTGTAGCAGGGGGCTGATGGGGAAGCTTGACAGTAGTTTCATCAGTCTTTGAGTTTCTATCAGCATCATTAGTTTCTTCAGGGGCCTTAACACCACCATTCTCAAAATATATATGATACATGGCGTTTGCCATGGCAATGTCAGCCTGGGCCCAATACCTGTGGTACTTCATAACCGGATTATTGCCGCTATTAACTGCTTCTTCCACTTTAGCAAATTCAGGGTCTTTCTTATAGTCCGGCCGTAATTCTATAAATGTTATGCCGTTTTTTATCTGTGCTCCCTGGGCATTTACTCCTGTAAAGCCTTGAGGAATATATACTTCGTCAAAAAAGCGTTTGTAGTCCCCGCGAGTTTCGGGTACCGCTACCCCCGAGGTATCTCTGTAATTATTCCACATCCCGTCAAGAAGCTGTTTTGCAGTATCCCTAGCCTTCTTATCCAGAACTTTTTCATGCTTCTCGGTTGCTGCTGCGTAGTAGATCAGGGTTTTTGCATATGCTGCTGTTACCCCTACATCCTTTGTATAGTCTGTCACTTTGCAGTGAAGGTTGGGATTGCCGGTAGGTTTACCGGTCCAGGTATCAGGCTGGCCTGACCATTCCAAGGAAGAAGGTATCTCATATGTACCGTCGCTTTCTAGCCTGGTATTATCTATAGCCCAATCCGTCCATTTTTTACAAAGAGATTTTATATTCTCGTCTCCTGTCAGGTAATAGTACTCCATAACCCTTTGCATTGACCAGGCCTGGAATCCAAACCAGTTGTTGCTTGGGGGATCATGGTATACCGGCTTAGGATCATATGCCATATCATAGAAGGTACTTGTTCCATCAGGGTACTTTGAATATCTACCCTGCCAGCTGTTGGTGACACCACCTGCAATTGCACCTTCGGCGCTTTGAAGAAATTGATACAGCTCCAGCTGACGTTCAAGGCTTTTCTGCCAGTCTTCATGTCCTTTTTGTGATTTTGGCTTAAGGGCAGGCTCCTTTGCAAGAGCATAAGCAGCTACAGGATTCTGATATCCCTGGTGGACGTGGGAACTTCCGATTCTCCAGCTCCATACTCCGTTAATATCTCCGCCCCATGAAGCATACCAGGATAGGAGGTAGTGACAGCTGTCGTAGCCTGTACCGGCTTTCTGACTATCCTGGACTCCTATAGGTCTAAAATATTTGTCAAAGAAGGTGTATCTTAAGTAATCTCCCATCTTGGCCGCTTTTTCAAAGTAAGGAGTGAGTTCCTGATCTTTGCCCTGGTCCTTTGCCCAAAGATATGCCCAGTAGGATGCCTGTACCTGCCTTGCATCTGCATCCGAAGCTGAAGTATAACGCCACTGCTGTGCTAGCTGCCCGAAATTCCCATACAGCGGGAGAAAACCCCCGTTATTGGAAGCACCCCATTTAAAGTCCTCCCAGGCTGGATGGGGGATTGTCTCCCAAACCGATTCCTGGGGGCCCCTCTGATAAGTATTTATGTAAGAACATCTGTTTGTTCCGTCTCCATGGTTACCGTATTTATACCAGTTGTCTACATCAAGGAGCCAATGCATCTGGTATATGGACTTTGAGTTATAGGCGGCAGAAAGGTCATCTGCTATTGGATCTATTCCTGCTGGTGCATTCTCACTTCCTGCAACGGGATATCCGTCAGGGGTGTCCGCCTCCGGAGCAAACTGTGCCGGCTTTGATGGAGGATAGGTATCGACACCGGGTTGATCCCTTTGTGGATCCGGGATAATATACTTTTCGGTTTTATCCCAGGCATCCTTATAATATGACCAATCTCCTGTTAGCCTGCCGTAGGTTGCCCCCAACCACACCATAAAGCTGAAAGATTCACTTGTAGTTAGGTGACCGTAGTCAGGTGCTTCTACAAGAAGAGTTTCAACCGAATGATAAGGTACGCCTTCCTCACTAAGATAACCTTTTGTCTGTATATCATTAAAAAGCTCCATAAAGCGATCATAGTAGATTGATGAGCCGGCCTTTGATGTATCCATGGCACTAGAACCAGGAACCGGCTTGAAAGGCTCTATTGTACCATTATTCATAATGAGTAATAGTACTGCGAATGTTACTATAATTACCGCCAATAATACCATTACTTTCCTTCGTAGTCTTACGTTATATAGTAATCTCATAGTGCCTTTGTATACATGCACATACTATTAAAGCATGTAAGATGCGTGCTGTATACAAATTATGCCCCCCTTCATTTGTTAATTATAAGGTACGCTCTTGGAATTAATTATATTATAAATTATGCCAAAGTATCGTAGGCTAATAATACTTAGGTCAAATAAGAGGTAAATTCAACACAATATAAGAAAAAATACCCAGGAAGGCAGAGGTTACCACGGCCCAAATGGGGTGCAGTTTAAACTTTGCTGATGCTAAGAGTATTATAAAAAATATAAACACACTTACGAAGTCTATTTGTACAACACCGGATAAATCAGTGATTTTTCCTATGAAAAAGTCCCTAAGCTTCTCAAAGTTATTTTCAGTTCTGAAGATAGATGTTTCAGCCATAAAGATTACTGCAGAGCAGACCATACCTATAGTAACAGGCCGTATACCTTTAAGGATTGATTCTATTATTTTGTTTTCTTTAAACTGAATAAAAAAGTGTGAAATAATAATCAATATAATAAAAGAGGGAAGTGTAACGCCTAAGGTTGCAGAGGCAGAACCCAATATTCCAGCAGTCTTGACCCCCACATAAGTTGCAGCGTTGACTGCTATAGGTCCCGGAGTCATTTGTGATACGGCGATAATGTCTGCAAACTCTTTGGCTCCTATCCAACCATAGGCCTCCATTTCTTTACCCATTAAGGGAATCATTGCGTAGCCTCCACCAAAACTGAACAGCCCTATTCTAAAAAATGTCCAGAAAAGAATAAAATAAATCATAGCCTGCTTACCTTCCTTATTCCGAATATAAGATATCCTGTTATTCCTCCTGCGATTATGATTAGAATAATATGAACATTAAAAAATGCTATAGCTATAAAGGAAAGAACAGCAATTATAACAGGTATGGTGCCTTTAATAGTATTTCTGGTAAGTTTTATGGCAGTGAGCAGAATAAGGGCTGTTACACCTGCTCTTACACCTGCAAATGCTTTTTCTATATAGACATTTTCGCTTATGTTAAGAAGGAGTTGAGAGATAAGAAGTATTATTATAAAAGATGGAAGTATTACTCCTAATGCTGCAGCAACAGCACCTTTTATCTTTGCTCTTTTATAGCCTATAAATATTGAAGAGTTTATTGCTATTACTCCCGGTACAGATTGTACTATTGCAAATATATCAATAATCTCTTCCGGTTTAACCCATTTTTTATTTTCTACAACCTCCTTTTCTATCAAAGGAAGCATTGCATAACCGCCACCTATTGTGAATGCCCCTATCTTAAAGAAGGTAATAAATATCTCAAGAAACTCCGATGATTTTTTATTTCCCATGACAACCTGCCTTTACATTATCTTAT